>JAZNFP010000044.1:0-10328 GCA_045576095.1 Eubacteriales bacterium | reverse complement strand
CATAAAAGAAGGGCCTGCCTCAATTGTGATTTTTGCATTTGGGCCAGTCCCTTTTCTTTCGGTAAAGCAATCGGTCTCGCCAAGCGTGAGCATCTTATCGCCTGTGAGAATCAGTCCTCGTCGTCCCAGTTGTGGTAAACGTCCGAGACGTCGTCGTCATCCTCGAGCTTCTCAAGAAGCAGCTCCATGCGCTTTTTGTCCTCGTCGGAGGCGAGCTTGGCGTAGGTCGTCGGAACCATCGAAATCTCGGCGGACGAAAGCGTATAGCCTGCGGCGGAAAGCGCCTCGCTGACCGCAGAAAGATCATCGGGCTCGGTGATGATCTCGTAGATGCCGTCCTCGCTTGAATAGTCGCTTGCGCCTGCCTCAAGCGCCGTCTCCATCAGGCGGTCCTCCTCGAGCTCCCCGTCCTCGTCGACGATGACGATCACGCCCTTTTCCTCAAAGAGGAAGCTGACGCAGCCGTTCTGACCGAGGTTTCCGCCGTATTTTGAGAAATAAGAGCGGACGTTGCCCGCCGTGCGGTTGCGGTTGTCGGTCGCGGTCTTGACGATGACGGCAACGCCTGCGGGGCCGTAGCCCTCGTAGCTGATCTCCTCGTAAACGACGTCGTTTGCACCCGAGAACTTTCGGATGACGCGCTCGATATTGTCGTTCGGGACGTTGCTTGCCTTCGCCTTAGCGATCAGGTCACGAAGCTTTCCGTTGACGCTCGGATCGGGTCCGCCTGCGCGGATGGCGATTGCCATCTCCTTTCCGATCTTGGTAAAGACCTTCGCCTTTGCCGCGTCGGATTTTTCTTTCTTGTGCTTGATGTTATTCCATTTGCTATGTCCGGACATTGATTTGTACCCTTTCTCACCGGAAACCCGGCTTTTTTTGCAGTTTTAAGGCGGCCGATCAGATCTTCTCGGGGGTTTTCATGCAGATCAGCGAGAGCGCGGTTTTCAGAACCGTCGAGGTTGCCGCCGTCATGGCAATCCGGTTCTCGCGCAGTCGCTCATCCTCGCAGCTGACGATCTGGCAATCGTGGTAGAAGCGGTTGAACGCCGCGCAAAGATCGAGGATATAGCGCGTGACGTTCGAGGGCTCGTACTCGCCGAGTGCGGCGAGCACGCGCTCGGGGAAGGTTGCAAGCATCTTGACGAGCGCAAGCTCGGCGTCGGATACGGCACCGCCCGTGAAGCAGCCTCTGCCCCCCGCCTTTGCAAGGATCGAGCAGGTACGCGCATAGGTGTACTGCGCGTAAGGACCGGTATTGCCGTCAAAGGAGAGCGCATCCTCCAAAACGAAATTGATGTCGCGCATGCGGTTGTTGGCAAGATAGTGGAAAACGATCGCGCCGACGCCGACCGCCTCGGCAATCTCCTCTCTGCCCTCGGCGCTCGGGTTCTTCTCGGCGCTGATCTGGCTCGCCTTCTCGATTGCCTGTGCAAAGAGATCCTTTAGGAGCACGACGTTTCCGGTACGGGTTGCGAGCTTGGCGCCGTTGATGCTGACGGTTCCGTAGGGAATGTGCACAAGCCGATCGAACCAGGGATACTGCATCAGCTCAACGACCTTGAACCACTGCGCGAAATGCAGCGACTGCCCCGCACTCGTGACGTAGATGCACTTATCGAAGCCGTAGTTCTCGTAGCGGTATGCGGCGGCGGCAATATCCCGGGTCGGATAAAGGGTTGAGCCGTCGCGCTTGAGGATCAGGCAGACGGGCATGTTCCATTCGTCAAGGCGCACGACCGAGGCACCGTCGTCGATCGAAAGCAGTCCCTTTTCGCGCAAAAGCTCGATCTGCCGCGGCATCTTATCGGTATAGAAGCTCTCGCCGTTGTAGGAATCGAACTCGATCCCCAGCAGACGGTAGGTCTTTTTGTATTCGCGCAGGCTGATCTCGATGAACCATCTCCAGAGCGCGAGATTCTCCTCATCATGCGCTTCAAGCTTGGTAAACTCGGCGCGGGCGACGTCATTGAGAGAGGGATCCTTCTCGGCTTCCTCATGGAACTTGACGTACAGGCGCACAAGCTCGTCGATCTCATCGCGCTCGACGGCTTCCCTCGAGCCCCAGGCGCGATAGGCAACGATCAGCTTTCCAAACTGGGTTCCCCAGTCGCCGAGGTGATTGATACCGATGCACCGATATCCCGCAAACTCGTGCAGGAGCCTCAGAGAATGCCCGATCACCGTCGTTCCGAGATGCCCGATATGGAAGGGCTTGGCAACGTTCGGCGAGGAATAGTCGAGAACGACGGTTTTTCCCTCTCCGCACTCGGGCGAGCCGTAACGTGCGCCGCGCGAGGCGATCTCGGAGAGCACGCGAGAGGCAAGCGCCTCGGGCTCGACAAAAAAGTTCAGATATCCCGAAACCGCCTCGGTGCGTGCGATCTCGCCGCCCGAAACGGCAGGAGCAAGCTGCTGGGCAATCCGCACGGGCGAGGTACGAAGCGAGCGAGAGAGCTTAAAGCAGGGCAGCGCAAGATCGCCCATTTTGGAATCGGGCGGTACCTCAAGCATATCATAGAGCTCGTCCGCCGTCAGTGTCGCCTCGGGAAACACCGAGCGAACGGCGGCCACGAGCTTTTTTGCGGTTTCTTTTTGAAAGGTCAGCATCGCGTTTTATTCTCCATTCTCAAGTCTTACGTACTCCCGTCCGTCGGCAGAGCCGGGGGTGAGGCGGCAGGAAACGAAGGTTCGGCTGCTTTTCAGCGCCTTTTGGGCCTCCTCAAGTCCGCTTGCAAGGCAGAAGCGGTTATTCTCAAAGAAGACGGTCGGTCCCCCCTCGCCGATCAAACCGTCGGCGGGGCGCATCAGACGCGAGGTGCAGATCTCGCAGAAGCGAGCCTCAGGGTCGGCCTGCCACACGGCAAGCGACGAAAGGATCACCCCCGCCACCTCCTCGGGCGTTGCATAGGAGGTATCGACGATCAGCGTGTAGTTGCCGAGATCGGTCAAATCGACTCCGTAGAGCTCCTGATACCGTTTTTTCTCACTCGCACGGCGTCGCACGATCTGTGCCGCCGTCTCCTCAAGCGAGTCGAAGGACTCGACGTCGCGCTTTGCCGCCATGATGCGTGCCGCGCTGATCTCGGGCTCGGTCGTCATGTAGACGCGGAAGGTGTTTTTCGTAAAGTGCCACGCCATACGCGAGTCGATGATGAGATCGCGCGGATCGTCTGAGAGACGAACGAGGCCGTCGTCAATCTCGCGGTCGGTCTCGGGGTGGGTCTCGGCGTAGACGTTAAACTCGGCAATATCCATTCCGTAACGCCTCGCAACCTCGCGCATGATGGCCCCGGTTGCGTAGTAGGTCGCACCCGTACGCTCGGTAATGATCTTCGCCACCGTGCTCTTTCCGCTTCCGAGGTCACCTGCAAGTGAAATCTTAAAGCTCATACTTTCCTCACAATTTTAAGTCTGACATAATATTATACAATGCTACGTGCGTTCTGTCAAGCCGTCACGGACGAAAAAAAGGCGAAAGAAACGGCAAGGAGCGCACCCCCTGCCGTCCCCTTCACGCTTTGTCGAACGGTGCTATTCGGTAAGAGCGAGCGAAAGAGAAAGACCGACAGAGGATGGCATCCCCGTCTCGACACAGGCGTAAGGCAGCTCCAGCGCAAGGGTAACGGACGCCGCGGAAAGCGCATTCCCCCCAAGGTCAAGTACAAGGGAAAGGTCGAAGCAATCGGCATGTCGGTCAAAGCCCTCCTTTGCCTCCTTGAGTCTCTCTCCAAGGCTGCCGATGCCCCCAAACGCCGTGTAGATCGAGGTGGGGGGCATGGAAAGAATTGAATGGAGATCTCGCAAAAGATCGGTATAGGATCCGCCGTACCCAAAAAGCGCAAGCAGACTGTCAAGCGTCCTTTCGGCATTCTCGTCAAGGAGAGCGAGCAGCCGGTCCGCCGTCATCTCGGCACTCATTGAGCGGTCGAGCAGGGCGGCGATAAGCTTGTAAAAATCCGCCGTCAGAATCCCCTCGCTGACAAGAATGCTCTCGACCTCGGCGCGCCACACCGAGAGAGTGTCGCTTCCCCGAAAGCTCGCAAGTCGGCGGTAAAGCTCGGCGGTCTGTCCCTCTCCGAGCAGCTCGTCAAGGATCAGGGAAAGCCTTTGATCAAGACGCCTCTCAAGCTCTCCGTAAAGGTGGGAAACGAGAGACAGGACTCTCGTCGGCGAAAGGGTGAGCAGCGCGGTCTCTCGGTCATATTCGGCACACAGCGCATAGAGCGCCCTTGCGGCATCGTCCACCGCTCCCCCGTCCTCAAAGGAGACCGTCGGCTCGATACCGATGCCCGAAAAGCCCTCAGTGCAGATCCTGCCGAGCAGCGAAAGCAGCGCAATCAACTCTCCCGAGCCGAACTCTGCGCCCGAAAGCGCAAGGAGCGCGTCAAGCTCTGCGGCGTACTCACGGGAAAACTCCCGAAGCTCCGAAAGTCCCGACAGAATCCTCTCGGATTGCTCAAGAAAGGCACCGTAGAACGCGAGCTCGGAAAGGCGCTTCACGGTTTCATTTCCATCCGAGGTTTTCGTTTGGAAGGAGAGTTCGCGATCGGCAAGGGAAAGCTCGCCGCGAAGCCCATCCTCCCGATCCGATGAAAAAACGACCGATGCAAGGGGCTCGTCGGCAAGCGCATAGCGGCCGCTGACCGAAAAGCTCTGCTCGCTTCCGTCCGAATCGGTCAGGCGCACCGTACCGTCGAAGGCAAGGCCAAGTCCTGCCGCTTCCAGCGCCAAGGCAAGAAGTGCGATTTGCTCCTCCTCGGTCAGCGACTCAGGGACCGCGGGCGAGGGTGCCTCCGTCGTTACGGGCGGCGTTTCGGAGACGGTCGTTGTCGGCGACGTCTCGGACGGCGAAAAGGCTCCCTTGCAGGAAGCGAAGGAGCAGAGAGTCGCAAGCAGAATAACGGTGCAAAGAAGCCTTTTCAAAGGGAGCAATTCCTCTCTATGTTCATTTCTCGGCCGTCAGCGTAAGGGTCAGGCTAAGGACGGTCGAGCAGTATCCGTACGGCGTTTCGCGCGAGCAGGCAACCGAAAGCAGAAGGGATGGCATCTCGGCTTCCCGACACGGGAAGGAGATGGAGAGACGGCCTTCCCCGACCGCTTCGCCAACGTCCGACAGCCGCTGCGACAGCCCGCTTTTCGCTCCGATCGAGGCGAGCATGCCGTCAAGCGAAAGCGAAAGCAGACGGCAGACAAGCGAGCCCGCATCCGATGGAGAAAGCGCGGGATCCCCCGTCAGCATCCGAAGCGCCTCAACGGCGTCGGTATCGGAAAGATCTGCCAGGGTATCCGAGATTTCCTCGGCATCGGTCAGAACCGACAGAGCATGCAGCACCGAGAGCAGCGCTTCTGCCTCGGCATTGACACCGAAAAGCACCCTTGCAAGACGTCCGAGAAGCGAGTTGAGCGTCTCACCGTCGGGGGTGAACGCGATCTCACGGGAGAGTCTCTCCGCGCTTCCCTCGCCCGCAAGGCGGTCTATCAGCTCTCCGAGCGGCATCTGGCAAAGCAACGCCGCACGGTTAAGGAGCAAAGGCAGAGCCGAGCCGTTCAAAAGCGAAAAGACGTAGCGCTCGGTGCCGTGTTCATCCACCGTCACGCGCCCGCAACCGGCAAGCGCATCTGCGGCATCTCCCGAGAAGCTCGGAACGCTCAAAAGCTGTCCCTGCCCCAAGCGCATCGTAAGGAGACGGTAAAGCGAGGCGAGCTCGCCGAACAGGGCAAGAAGGTCCTCGGCGCCGTATCCGATGCCTGCCGACAAAAGCTCCGAGGAGATTTCCTCGGAAAGGAGAGGCAGAAGCCCAAGGAGTGCCTCTATGCTCTCGGCAGTCTCGGCAAGCGGCAGAAGAGAGGCAAGCGCGGCGGTTTCCGTCTCCCCCGAGCCGAAATCGGAAAGCAATCCGCCCGAAAGAGCGTAGCTTTCCTCGTAGTCTGTCTCCGTGCCGTTTTCGGTACGCGATCCAGAGAGCGTTAAGGAAGCCGTAAGCGATCCGCCCTCTACCGAGCCGACGGCAAGGACGCGCCCCGTATCGGTCAGGGCGACGTCAGGCAGGGACGGCGCACCCCCGACACCGCTCGAATAGCTTCCGTCAAGGGAAAACGAGTCAGCAGTCCGAAGCCACGTCAAAAGTCGCTCGGCTGCGGCATAGACGTCGGGCTCCTCGTCCTGCGGCGGATTGCTCTTTTTCCCGCAGGACGTAAGGGGAAGAAAAATCAAAGCAAAGACAAGGAATGCGGCAATAAAGCGGTTTTTCATAGGGGTTTTTTCGAAATTCTCGAGAAATGGCGAGGATAGAGCACAGGGGTACGGGAGATCTTCCGGATCTCCGCCACCGTTCTCGTCAGCGTCTCGCCGAGTCCGTCTGACAAGCTCGATTCGTGCATACGGACGGTTTTTCCGCCGAGTACCGAAATGGCGTTCGCCGCCTCGGAAAGCTCAAGGTCTCCCCCGCTTCCCTTCATAGCAAGGAAGATGCCGCCCACCTTAACGTAGGGCAGACAAAGCTCGGAGAGGATCGGCAGGCGTGCAACGGCACGCGCCGTCACAAAATCAAAGCGCTCGCGCAAATCTCCCCTTGCGCCGTCCTCGGCACGCATGCAGAGCGCCGTGAGGTTGTCAAGTCCCAGAAGCTCGGCGGCAGAGGCAACGTACCGCACCCGCTTTTCGGTTGCGTCAAGCGCCGTCACCGAAAGATCGGGACGAAGGATCGCTAAAACGAGCGATGGAAAGCCCGCGCCGCATCCGACGTCAAGCAGGGTGGCTTTGCTTTCGAGGAGAGGCGAGAGCGACGCCGAGTCGGCAAGGTGGCGCAGAATGATCCCACGGCAGTCGGTCACCGCCGTCAGGTTGTATTTTCGGTTTTCGGAAACGAGGTATTCACTGAGGGCAAACAGGCGCTGCTCGGCATCCGCGCCGAGCAGCTCTCCGAGACCGCAAAGCGAAAAAATGCGACGAAGCTCAAAAATGAAATCGTTACGCTCCAAGGTCGACACCCCCTTTTTTAGCGTCTTTTCGACGAGCGATCCATGATCGCAAGAAGGCGAATGAAGAGATTGACGATATCAACGTACAGCTCCGCGGCGCTGTCAATCGCGTTATCCAGCGTTTTCAGCTTGGTCTGCGCGCGCGAAAAGTCAAAGCCGATATAGCCGCAGAACAGCAGTGCAACGACAACATCGAGCCACGCGGGGGCAAAGCCGAAGAGCGAAAAGACGAGGCTTGCAAGCAGAGTCAGAAGGAGCGTCGTGCCAAGGGTCGCACCAAGCGACAGGAACACACGCGGAAAGACAGCCGAGAGAACCGTGATCCCAAGCACCACCGCCGAGGTGATCAGCGCGGTCAGGAGCACGACGTCGGGATCGTACGCCGAAACGAGCACCGTCAGAACGGCACCGAGCGGAAGCACGACGAGGTTATAGCCGATGAAGCTGACCGTCGGGCTTTTCGAGCGCGCGCTCATCGTTACGCCGACGACGGCAGAGACGAGATACCCGATCAGAAGGACGGGGGCGGGAATCCGAAGCACCGCCTCGCCGAAAAAGAGACAAATGACGGCGTTCACAAGGAAGCCCCACGTAAGGGTTCCTCCGAGAACGAGATTATAAGCACGCGCGGAAAGCTCGCCGAGAAGTCTGCCCTTCTCCGGATAGACGTAGGCACCGCCCCGCGTGTTTTCCCATGAAAATGAATCCTGACGCATGATTTTCTCCTTTTAACGGTTTTCCGTTTTATTATAATATTGTACCACACAAGAGCGCCGAATGCAAGAGTCCTTTCCTCTTTGGCACGGATTGGGTTCTCAAATGAGGAAAATCGTTTCTTTTTTAACAATTTTCACGGATAACTTCTTGACTATTTCGAGGGGATATGATATAGTATAAGGTGGAAACCGACTCCAAACGAATGCAAAATTTTTGGAAATAGAAGAAGGAGAGAAATCATGCCTACCTACAACAAGAAGAACATCGAAGACATTGACGTCGCCGGCAAGCGCGTTCTCGTTCGTTGCGACTTCAACGTTCCGCAAAAGGACGGAAAGATCACGTCCGACAAGAGAATCGTCGAGGCTCTGCCGACCATCAAGTATCTGATGGACAAGGGCGCAAAGGTGATCCTCTGCTCCCACATGGGCAAGCCGAAGGGACAGGTAAACCCCAAGTACAGCCTGTGTGCCGTTGCCGCACGTCTGAGCGAGCTTCTCGGTAAGGAGGTTCCTCTCTGTGCCGATACCGTCGGTCCCGACGCAAAGGCAAAGGCAGCCGCACTTGCATGCGGTGAGGCTATCCTGCTCGAAAACACCCGCTTTGATGCACGCGAGGAGAAGAACGATCCCGAGCTTGCACGCGAGATGGCGTCGATGGCTGACATTTTCGTCAACGATGCCTTCGGTGCCGCTCACAGAGCGCACGCATCGACCGCCGGCGTTGCCGACTATCTGCCTGCCGTTTGCGGCTACCTGATCCAGAAGGAGATCTCGGTCATGGGCAAGGCTCTGTCCGATCCGAGCCGTCCCTTCGTTGCCATCCTCGGCGGTGCCAAGGTTTCGGATAAGCTCAACGTCATCGACAACCTGCTCGGCAAGGTGGATACCCTCATCATCGGCGGCGGTATGGCGTATACCTTCCTTGCTGCCAAGGGCGGAAGCATCGGAACCTCTCTCTTTGATGCAGAGAAGGTTGACTACTGCCGCGAGATGATGGCAAAGGCAGAGAAGAACGGAGTCAAGCTCCTTCTCCCGATCGACACCACCATCACAAAGTCCTTCCCCGATCCGATCGACGCCGAGGTCGAGGTTTCCTACGTCAAGTCCACCGAGATTCCCTCGGATATGATGGGGCTTGATATCGGTCCGAAGACGAGAGAGCTCTTCGCTGCGGCAGTCCTCGAGGCAAAGACGGTGGTTTGGAACGGCCCGATGGGCGTCTTTGAGAACCCCACGCTTGCACAGGGAACGATCGCCGTTGCAAAGGCTCTGGCAGAGTCGAGCGCGATCACGATCGTTGGCGGCGGCGACTCGGCTGCAGCCTGCGAGCAGCTCGGCTTCGCTTCCGAGATCACGCACATTTCGACCGGCGGCGGCGCATCGCTTGAGTTCCTTGAGGGACGCGATCTGCCCGGCATCTCCTGCCTGCTTGATAAGTAAGAGCAAACATTGGGGAGGCTCCCATGGGCTTCCCCTCTCTTTCATGAAAATATAAGGAGCTACAAACGATGAGAAAATACGTGATTGCAGGAAACTGGAAAATGAATATGACCCCCTCGGCAGCAAAGAAGTTCATCACCGAGCTCGCGCCGAAGGTGGCAGGAAAGGACAAGTGCGACATCGTCCTTTGCGTTCCGTTCGTCGATATCGCCGTTGCCGCTGAGGCAGCGAAGGGCACGAACATCAAGATCGGTGCCGAGAACGTCCATTTTGAGGCAAAGGGGGCCTTCACCGGCGAGATCTCTGCCGAGATGCTCGTTGAGTCGGGCGCCGAGTACGTCATCGTCGGACACAGCGAGAGACGTCAGTACTTTGCAGAGACTGACGAAACCGTCAATCTGCGCACCAAGGCGGCTCTTGCGGCAGGTCTGAAGGTCATCCTCTGCCTTGGCGAGGTCAAGAGCGAGAGACTCTCGGGCATCACCGACGAGGTCGTTGCGATGCAGACCAAGCTCGATCTTGCAGGCATCCCCGAGGAGCAGCTTAAGAATGTCATCATCGCCTACGAGCCGGTTTGGGCGATCGGAACGGGACTGACCGCAACCCCCGAGCAGGCGGACGAAACCTGCGGCGTGATCCGCAGGACCGTCGCCAAGATCTATTCCGAGAAGGCTGCCGAGGAGATCGTTATCCAGTACGGCGGATCAATGAACGACGGCAACGCCGCTGAGCTTCTTGCCAAGGCAAACGTTGACGGAGGACTGATCGGAGGCGCATCGCTCGTCACCGACAAGTTCACCGCGATCGTTGACGCTGCAAACGCTTAAGCGAATTCATAAAAAGCACGGCACCCACCGATTTTTTGGCGGGTGCCGTGCTTTTTACATCTATTCTTATTCGACAGTCGTTCCGTTTTTTCTTTCGCTCTTGATCTCCCAATGGATGAGAAGCGAAAGCAGAGCGCGGAGGGCGATGACGACAGCGAGCGTTGCAAGCTCGGTAAGGTCGCGCACGATGAAGTCGGAGGCCAAGCGGTCTTAGGAAGACAATGACTAGACCCAACTCCTTGGCTCACAGAACGACATGGCTACGATCCGACTTAGCGTTTGCAGCGTCAACGATCGCGGTGAACTTGTCGGTGACGAGCGATGCGCCTCCGATCAGTCCTCCGTCAACGTTTGCCTT
>JAZNFP010000043.1:0-35228 GCA_045576095.1 Eubacteriales bacterium | reverse complement strand
GATGCCTTTGCCTCTGTTGTCGAGGGGCTCGTCGGCAAGGCTCGTCTCGACTCCGAGATGAAGAAGTATCTCGCGGACTACAACGCCGCCGCAGAAGCGAACGGATGGAAGAAGTGGGATGCAGAGGCAAACGCCGAGGAGTTGCGGCACGAGGCGGTCGCAAACATCATTGGCAAGTATCTTTCCAACGCCGAGTACATTGACAAGCTCGCAAACGCCGACCGAGGCTTTGTATACCGCGTCTACCGCTCGATCAAGGGCATGAAGCGCGACCTCGCGCTTGCAAATCAGATCTCGACCGAGGCAGATACCTCGAAGCTCACCGAGTATCGCACCATTCGCCGCATGGAGAAGGTATTCGAGACAGCGCTTGGGCTGACCGAGAAGGAGACGAACGGAGATTATCTCAGTTACGCCGAAGATCAGAAGAAGCTCGACGAGGATGTTTCGAGGTCTCCAAAAAAACTGGGTGAATTGCCAAGTGAAACTGTTGCTCAGAATGTTAAACTTATCAAACAAATGAACCCTGTTTCATATTTGACAGGAAAAGAATTTGAAAGTGATGGCAACACGCCCCTCCGAGAAAAAATTGTCGGGTTCTTCGATTCTTTCAGCAACGAATCCGTTCATCCGCTTCTAGGCACAGTGGAATTGACAAAGAGTAGCTTTAGAAGCGACAAAGGTCACGGTCTTACAAGAAACAAAATCGTTGCGTTCCAAGCAATCCCCGAAGTGATTCGCAAAGGTGAAATAATCGATGTTTTTGAACCAGAGCGCAAAAACTACGAAAGAATCACCATTGCCGCTCCTATATCGATTTCAGGTGTGCGCTATTATATGGGTGTCATGGTTCAAAGAGACATAAACAGCCAACGCTTATATTTGCATGATGTTATCGAGGACGTAGTTCTTCTCGAAGAAAAAGAAGAGACCTCCAACACAACGTCAGCCGATCTGAGCACAACAGGGGCTGACGAGCGAGGAGCTCTCTTCATGACAAGTATACTACAAAAAGCGTTGTTTGGCAACCCCTCCGACGAAAATTCCGAAAAAATCTCTCGCTCCGTCTCCTCTCGCATCGTTTTCGGCACACCTGCGAACACGGTTGGCGTGAAGGAGAGAGCGAAGGGCGCACTCGAGAAGGTCAAGGGCGTTTTCACCGACAAGGCAGAGCGCAGAGCGGCTCTTGAGAAGCTCCGCGAGGCAACCGACCACTTCTCCGTGTACGCATCAAACTCCTTCGCGGCGGTCGAGACGCAGCTGCGCCGAATGAAGGACGGCACCTTTGGTCGCATGACAAGACAGGCGGCACAAAAACGGTCTGTCCCAAACGCGAAGCACGCATTTGAGACAGACCGTTTGAACGGTATTAACCAAAAACAAAATCCTCGAGCTTATTTCAGCTCCAGCGTGCGGCGGTATGCTGACATCACGGCGCTCATGACCGAGGCACGGAATCCTCCTTGCTCAAGCGCGTAAACACCTGCGATCGTCGTTCCGCCCGGGCTACAGACGGCATCCTTAAGGGCACCCGGGTTTTGACCGCTCTCGAGCACCATTTTTGCGGAGCCGAGCATCATCTGTGCGGCAAGCGTCTGGGCATCCGCGCGCGAAAGCCCACAGGCGACACCGGCATCGGCAAGCGCCTCGGCAAAAAGATACGCAAAGGCAGGGCCGCATCCCGAAACGGCGCTTGCGGCATCCATCTTTTCTTCCGGAATCGAAGTCACGCGTCCCGCTTGCTTCATCGCAGACAGGAAGATGTTGACGTCCTGCTTTGTAACGGTATCGTTCGCCGAGTAGAGGATCATGCCTTCCCCGACGGCAACGGGCGTATTCGGCATGATGCGGATCAGACGTGCGTTGATACCGAGCATTCCCGAAATCTTTGCAGTCGAAAGCCCTGCCGCCATCGAGACGAGCAACGGAAGCTGCTTTCGCATTTCAAGCATAGGCGCGATCTCGGCGAGAAGCGCTGGGAATCCCTGGGGCTTTACGCCGAGGAAGATCACGTCGGCGTCCGAAATCAGCTTCTCAATCGAGGCGACCGAAGCGGAAAGCCTCTCGGCGAGGATGCCTGCCTTTGCGATATCGGCATCGCAAAGAATGATCGAGGCACCGCCATGCTCCTTTGCTACTGCCGAGGCAAGCGCGCCACCCATATTTCCGCAACCGATAAATCCAAATTTGCTCATAGCATTCTCCTTAACGGATCTGTCCGTTTCCGCGGACGACGTATTTATAGACGGTCAGCTCGCGAAGTCCCATCGGACCTCTTGCGTGAAGCTTCTGAGTTGAGATTCCCATCTCACAGCCGAGTCCGAACTCCCCACCGTCGGTAAAGCGCGTGGATGCATTGACGTACACGGCAGCACTGTCGATCAAGGTCACGAAGCGATCGGCGTTCTCACTTGATGCGGTCACGATCGCCTCGCTGTGGTGCGTGGAATGACGGCTGATGTGCGAAATTGCCTCGTCGAGGGATTCCACCACGCGAACGGCAAGGATATAGTCGAGAAACTCGGTATCAAAATCAGTATCCTTAGCGGGCGTGCCGTCAATTATTTCAGCAGCTGCGGAATCGAGGCGAAGCTCGACCTCAATCTCTCCCCTGTCTTTTCTTTCATCCACGAGCGCAAAGCGAAGCATCGGCAAGAAGCGCTCTGCAACCGACCTATGAACAAGGCAAACCTCTGCGGCGTTACAAACCGAGGGACGCGAGGTCTTGGCATTCGTCAGAATCGAGATTGCCATATCAAGATCGGCGCTTTCGTCAACGAAGACGTGGCAGATGCCGGTTCCGGTCTCAATGCAGGGAACCTTTGCCTGCTCTGTCACGGCACGGATCAGTCCGGCACCGCCTCGCGGAATGAGCAGATCCACAAGCCCTACCGCCTCCATCAGCTCACGCGCCGAGGCACGGGTCGTGTCCTCCACGAGCGAAACAAGCTCGATCGGCAGCCCTACCGATGCAAGACCGCGGCGCATAGCAGTCACGATGGCGTGGGATGAACGGTATGCCTCCTTTCCGCCGCGGAGAACAGCGACGTTTCCGCTCATGAGCGCAAGCGCGGCGGCATCGGAGGTCACGTTTGGACGGCTCTCATAGATGATGGCGACGACCCCGATCGGAACCGACGTTTTTTCGATGATAAGACCGTTCGGACGCTCAACCCTGTCAAGGATCCGTCCAATGGGATCCTCGAGTCTTGAGACGGCTAAAACCCCCTCCGCCATCGAGGCGATTCTCGACGGAGTCAAAGTCAGACGGTCGATCATCACGTCGGAGATCACGCCGCGCGATGCCGAAACATCCTCGGCGTTCGCGCAAAGAATCTCGGATTCCGCCAGAACCAACGCCTTTGCCATTGCGGCAAGGGCGTTTCTTTTTTCTTCTGCGGTCAGCGTTGCGGCAACGCCGCGCACCGATTTTGCAGAATGAAGAATCTCCTGCGTCGTCACGAATCGGTCTCCTTCCCCTTTTTGCCCACAAAATGCGTTCCAACGGCGTGACCGTCGAGAACGTCATAGACGTATTCGGGATGTCTGCCGTGTACGATGTACATATCAATTCCCTTTTCGGTTACGATCTCTGCCGCCTCAAGCTTGGTAATCATGCCGCCCGTACCGCGCGCAGAGCCCGCACCGCCGGTGAGAGCGCGGATCGAATCGTCGATCGTCTCAACTCGGTCGATGAGATGAACGGGTGCCTCTCCCTTGGGATTCCCATCGTATAGTCCCTCGATATCCGAGAGGATCAGGAGCTTTTCGGCACCGCAGAGAACGGCAACGACGGCGGAAAGCGTATCGTTATCACCGAACACCTTATGCTTGGTCTCGATCTGCGCATAGCTGACCGAGTCGTTTTCGTTGACGATCGGGATAATCCGGTTTTCAAGAAGTGCGGAAAAGGTGTTGCTGAGGTTCTTCTTCTTTTCAAGCGTTTCCACGTCGTCGCTCGTCAGAAGAATCTGCGCAACGAGATTGCCGTACTCGGAAAAGACCTTATCGTAAATATGCATCAGCTCACACTGACCGACGGCAGCCGCCGCCTGCTTCATTCGAATCTCACGGGGCCGCTCGGGCAGCCGCATTTTGCTGACGCCCACCGCGATTGCGGCAGAAGAAACCAAAATGACCTCATAACCGCTGTTACGAATTGCAGACAGCACCTGTGCCAGCTTGTCAATCGTGCGAATGTCGAGCGCACCGCTCTCGTGCGTTAAGGTTGAGGTACCGACCTTCACGACGATCCTGTTTTTGATGAGCTTCATCTCAAGACTTCCTTCCGTGATGCAAATAAAGATGGCTCTCCGCAAGGACTGCCCTTTGCAGAGAGCATTTTTTATATCATAGTATAAATATTGAAAAATGTCAATCGGTTTCTGCAATTTCGTTAAAAAAGAGCTCCCGTCTCAACGGAACGCACCGTTTTGCCCCCCTTACGAGAGCGAGATTGCCTTCCCCGCTCTGTCAAGCCGATAATTCCTTGCGTAAATCAACAGATCAGCTCCAACCATAAAGAGGTTCAGGAAGTAGAAAAACAGCACGTACCATTTCGATGCAAAATCCGCCATATACGCTCCGTTGAAAAGCTTGGAGCATATACCGGCAATATACCCGAAAAGGATCAGACACAGAAACGGAAGGCTCTTCCCCTTCGTCGTGCGGGCGCGGTAGGATTTGAGAACGTTCAGAGGCCAAGAGGCGCCGAAGCTGACGATCATCACGATCTCAAGAATTTCGGAAAGCATATCAAATAATCCTTTCGATTTGGATTTACTCTGATATCATATCACAAAATTCGAGCTCTGTAAAGGAGAAAATAAAAACTGCGCGATCAACGGATTCAATTCGGTTATTTTCGGAAAAAATGATCGTTATAAACGAAAAAAATATCACAAAATCCGATTTTTTTGCAAAAACCTATGTACAAATTGAAATTTTGATGGTAAAATAATATCGAAATTTTTTGCTACAGAAGGAGCTTAAACGCATATGAAACAGCTTTACGTCGGAAAAACCAAGGACGTATACTCTCTTGACAACGGCAACGTGATGCTCAAGTTCAAGGACGACTGCACCGGCAAGGACGGCGTCTTTGATCCGGGCGAGAACACCGTTGGTCTTACCATTGAGGGAATCGGTCGCGAGAACCTCAAAACCTCGATCTACTACTTCGAGCTTCTGAAGAAGGCCGGCATCAAGACGCACTACGTCGGTGCAAACCTTGACGATGCGACGATGGAGGTTCTTCCCGGCAAGGTGTTCGGTCACGGACTTGAGGTGATCTGCCGTCTCGTCGCAACCGGAAGCTTCATTCGCAGATACGGCGAGTATATTGAGGACGGTACCGTGCTTGATGGCGGCTACGTCGAGTGTACCTTCAAGAACGATGCAAAGGGCGATCCGCTCGTAACGGCTGAGGGACTTGCCGCTCTTGGCGTTATGTCTCTTGAGATGTTCGAGAGCATGAAGAAGCAGACGCTTGCAATCACCAAAATCGTCGCTGATGATCTGAAGTCGATCGGTCTCGATCTTTGGGATATCAAGTTTGAGTTCGGCTACAACAATGGCGAGGTGATCCTGATTGATGAGATCGCTTCGGGCAATATGCGCGTTTACAAGGACGGCAAGATCGTTGATCCCGTTGAGCTCACCAAGCTCATTCTGAACCGATAATTTTCCATACGCTACTCTGCGGCAGGGCTGCCGACGGCATCGTCGGCAGCCCTGCCCTTTTGAGCCAAGGAAAAGACAAGCTCCGCACTTGTGCTTTTGCTTAAAATTCACTGATTTGAAAATGTTACGCTCAAAAATTTGAGAACTATACACAAAAAGCTAAAAAAACGGCGCGGTTATTGAAAAAAGTGAAAAAGTATGCTATAATAGCTCGTATGAATTGACTTGCCGACGATTTCCCGCCGGCTGAAAAGCCATCGCATTTTTTGGTTTTCCCAAAACAGCTTAGGAAAGGTTCCGATGCGGAAGCAGAATTATGATCAACAAATTTGCAAACGAACATAAGGAAATGACCGTGCAGATCGTGCGAGACCTTTGCAAGATCCCGGCGCCCTCCTTCGGCGAGAGAAGGCGTGCCGAATTTTGTAAGGCATGGCTTGAAAAAAACGGTGCACGCGGCGTATATCTGGATGAGGTATCCAACGTTATCTTCCCGATCGGATGCGAGGGGAGCAATGAGATCACCGTCGTCGCCGCCCACACCGATACGGTTTTCCCCGATACCGAGCCCTACCCCGAGTACCGTGAAGATGAGGAGTGCATTTACTGTCCCGGCGCAGAGGACGACTCCTCGGGGGTTGCCGTTCTTCTGATGACGGCAAAGTATTTTATCGACATGGGGATCGTTCCCGAAAAGGGGGTTCTCTTTGTTTGCAACGTCTGTGAGGAGGGACTCGGAAATCTGGTCGGCTCGCGACAGCTGATGAAGGATTACGCAGGCAGAATCAAGCGCTTCATCACGTATGACGAATGCATCGGATGCATCATCACGGATGCCGTCGGCTCTCACCGATATGAGGTCGAGGTAAAGACCGAGGGAGGGCATTCCTTCTCCAAATTCGGCAACAGAAACGCCATTCACGCCCTTTCCGAGATCGTGAACCGCATCTACGAGATCGTTCCGCCGAAAAAGGCGGGCGCTCGCGCCACCTACAACGTCGGCACGATCGAGGGCGGAACCAGCGTCAATACGATTGCACCGAGTGCAAGGATGCTTTGCGAATACCGCTCGGACGACCGAGAATGCCTTGAGATCCTGCAAAAGCAATTTGAGAGCATCTTTGAGCAGGCAAGCAGCGATAAGGTCACGGTCTCGGTCAACAGAATCGGCGATCGCCCCTGCAAGGGCCGAGTTGATCCGCTTCTTGAAAAGGAGCTTGTTGACGTTTACACCGCTGCCGTAAGAGAATTTACGGATGCGGAAATCTGCCGTGAGCCTGCATCCACCGACGCCAATATTCCGCTGTCCCAAAACGTCCCCGCGGCCTGTATGGGCGTCTTCTTGGGACAGGGGGCGCATACCAGATCGGAATTCACGAACAAGGCCGCTCTGACCGACGGTCTGAAGATCTCCATCAGAACGATAACCGAACTTGTAAAATAAGAGGATAGCATCATGAAATTTACCGCAGCGGGAGACGTACTCATTCAACAGCAGATCCCTTTTGAGCCAAAGGATTTTCAAAAGATCAAATCCTATATCGAAAGAGGAGACGGACGTTTTTTCAATCTTGAAACCACTCTCAACTACGAGGGCGAGTGCTGCTCCAATCAGACGTCGGGAGGAACGTACGTCAGAACGAATCCCGAAAGCCTGTACGATTTTCTTAAGTACGGCTTCAACGTAACCACCTTTAACAACAATCACGTCATGGATTTTTCGTATGACGGACTTCTCAAGACCATCGAATACGCCAACCGTGCCGGCATCAAGCATTGCGGCGTCGGAAGGAATCTCGGCGAGGCATCGGCTCCCTGCTACCTGGATACGCCAAACGGCAGAGTTGCCTACATTTCCTTCTGCGTAACCACCTATATTGCCAATATGGCAGGCGAGCAGACAAGACGCGTCAAGGGCCGTCCGGGGATGAACATTCTCCGCCGAAGCGAGAAGCTGGTTGTCCCCGAGGAGGATTTCAATGCGATCGTCCGCATCGCAAGCAAGTCGGGCGTGAACGCCCAGAACGACACGATCCGCAAGGAGGGCTACCTCCCTCCCCTGGATGAGGGTACCTGTGAGCTCGGTGAAATGGCGCTTTTTGAAAAGGGCGACACCTATCGGTACGTGCTTACCCCCAACAAGGACGATCTCGCAAGAGCCGAGAGAGAAATCCACGAGGCAAAGCTCGGAGCCGATTACGTGATCGTTTCCCTGCACTGCCATGATCAGATCTCGGCGGACAAATCGGACGTTCCCGAGTTCCTTGAGGAGGTCAGCCGCTTCTTCATCGACAAGGGGGCAAACGCCGTGATCGGGCACGGTCCTCACCTTCTCCGCGCAATCGAGATCTACAAGGACAGCCCCATCTTCTACAGCCTTGGCGATTTCGTTCTGCAGCTTTACAGCATCAGCTTCGCACCCTACGAATTCTATAATAAAAACGGACTTACCCCCTACGATACGGTTCACGATATGCTCAAAAAGCGCACCGCCAACTTCACGCGCGGACTCATGGAGGATCCCGCGATGCGAGAAACCGTTATCCCCTACTGGGAAACCGACGAGTCCGGAAAGCTGACTCATCTTGAGCTTCTCCCCATCACCATCATGAAGGACGGGGTGAACAAGGCGCAGATGGGACTTCCCGCACTCTCAAAGGACACCGCCTTTATCGAGCATCTGGCTGAAATCAGCCTTCCCTACGGAACGAAGATCAAAATGAAGGGTGAGGTTGCCGTTTGCGAGTGGTAACGAAGGGGCAAATCGCCCTCTGCACGTACTGAACGATCCCTCAATCTTTACGCCTCAAAAAGGAATTACATATGAATTTTTTAGCATATTTTTGCGCGGTAGGCAAATGCATCATATACGGATCAACCATCTTTTTCACGACGCAGCTTACCGAAACCGTTGACGTTCTCGACCTTCTCGCGCTCCGCTTCCTGCTCAGCTTCGTCATGATGTGGCTTCTGAAGGTTACGAGAGTCTGGAAGATCGAGGTGGGCATCAAGGACCTTTTCAAGAAAAGCGAAAAAACGCCGTTCATCAGAAATCTTGTCCTAACCGCGATGTTTGAGCCTGTGCTTTACATGCTCCTTGAAACACTCGGCGTTTCGATGACGACGAACGTTACCGCAGCGGTCATTTGCTCTCTTGCCCCCATTTCAAGCTGCATCATTGAGGAAGTTTTCCTTAAGGAAAAATCCTCGATCCTTCAAAAGATTTTCCTCGGATGCGGCATCTTCGGCGTCATCTATATCGCCGTCAACACGAATACGACCGACGGACGAGACACCCTGGCGGGAATTCTTTTCCTTCTCGGATCGGTGGTTGCGGGGTCGTTTTTCTGCGCCTTCTCAAGGAAGTCCTCTTCGCATTTTTCGTCGGTCGAGATCACCTATTTCTCCTGCATGCTGGGAGCGATCTTCTTCAATCTCATCAACGTTGTGAGACATCTATTTGACGGAAATCTGCTCCACTATTTCGACCCGTATTTCAACCCCGACAATCTGATGGGCTTCTTCTTCCTGAGTGTCATTTCTTCGATCGTTGCCGTCATGATGAACAATTTTGCTCTGTCGAGAATTCAGATTTCCACCATGGCAGCATTCGGCGGACTTTCCACCATCGTTACGATCGTAATCGGTATGCTGTTCGGTAACGAAACACTCGCCGTTTACCACTACATCGGTCTCCCCTTCATCTTCCTTCGCATGGTTGGCGTGAGTGCGATCTCGATCATCAAGTCCAACCGAGAGAATTCCCCGACGATAAAGGACGCCAAGTAGAAGGCGTTTTTCTGACGGCAATCCCACAGAATCTGCTTTTTTCAAAAAACACCTTGCATTTTGCTTTTTATTTTGTTATAATAACAGAGCAATTGCGGGTATGGCGGAATGGCAGACGCGCCGGTCTTAGGAACCGGTTCGAAAGAGTGTAGGTTCGAGTCCTATTACCCGCACCAATCATGAAGGGGTACCCCATTCGGGTGCCCCTTCCTTATTTATGCAGTTCACGGACGAAGAACCCTCCATAACGCGCGGAGCGCGTTATGGAATAGGCTCCGCGCTTTCCTTTGCTCTCCTCTCCCCCGTCGCTCGGCGCGGAGCTGCTTGACTGTTCATTTCAAAAAATTCCTTTCAATCGCGTTACCGCATAAAAGATTTGATCGGCGAAATACTATCAACATGCTTAAGAAAGGAGCTAACGTCATGAACGAAAATAATTCTCAGAACCAGAATCAGAACAACAACCAGAACCGTAACAGCAACCGTAACCAGAACAATAACCAGAACAATAACCAGAATCAGAACCAGAATCAGAACCAGAATCAGAACCAGAATCAGAACCAGAATCAGAACCAGAACCGCAACAGCAACCAGAACCGGCAGAGCAATTCGAGCTACCGCAATTCAAGCGAAAACCGATAAATTCCGCAAAAGCGCGCCCCGCCTGACCTAAACGTCAGGCGGGGCTTTTTTACGGTGATAAACGGTTGAAAAATTCGTAAACCTTTTGGTTAAAATCCCTTGCTTCCTCGTATGCGGCGTGACCGAACGATTCATACATAAAGATCCCGCATCCGATCTTTTCGGCAATTTCAGAGGATGCCTCACCACCGAGCACCCGATCCTTTCGACCGCCAATGACAAGGGTCGGACATTTGATCCTTTCCAGCTCGTCATAGGCGTTACAGGTGAGGCACGCGCGCATCAGGGCAAGAAACCGAGAAACATCCCTTGGCTTCTGCCAAAACGTGAGCAACGGCAGGAGCAGGCGGTAGCGCCTTCGATACTTCTCGGAGTACATCCGCTCCGCCATGTCTCGAACGAGCGCTTTGAAGCTCCCGTCAACCGTAAGTTCTGTCCATTTCGAGATGGTTTCCAAAATCACAGCGTTGTTTTTTGACAGTGTCACGGCAAGGACCAGTCTTCGGACAAGATCGGGGCGGTCAATCGCAAGATACTCGGCAATCATGCCGCCAAGCGATACGCCGAGAACGTCAGCATCCGAAAGCCCCAGCGCATCCATCGCCATCGCCGTATCTTCGGCAAGCTCTCTTACGGTCGTCCCCTCACCCAGCGCCTCGCGCCGATCAAAGAGATAAACGCGGTACTCCTTTGCGAAGATCCGATAGGCATACGCGAGAAAAAGCGCTGCGCCCTTGATCCCATTCGTGTTCAGACCTTGAATCAAGACGAGAGGCCGAGCGCCGATGCCAAAGGAAATATACCGCATCCTGACGCCTTGCAGCTCCAAAATCTTCTCGCTTGCTCGGTACAGCATCCGCTTCACCTCGTTTCATCTTCTGCCGATTATATTATACCGCAGGAAAATTTTCTTGTCAAGCGCGGCATCTTTTTGCAAAAAAACGGCGTAGACAGATTGACCTTTTTCCACATTTCTGTTATACTTTTTTCAGGCAACGAAAGTGAGGACACCGTTTTGCAGTACAGAATTATGAGCTTTAACACCCAGCATTGCAAAAATTTCGTTAGCGGACAGATTGATTTCGATTTTTTTGCCGAAACGATCCGTCGATTTGATCCCGATGTCGTGGGACTCAACGAGATGCGCGGAAAGGGTGCAAGCAGCGACTATACGGCGCAAACCGAGATCCTTGCCGAAAAGCTCGGATACCGCTTCTATTTTGCAAAAGCTCTTGACGTCGGCGGATGTAACCCCTACGGAAACGCGCTTCTCTCAAGGTATCCCATTCTCCGCGCCGAAACGATCGGCATTCCCGATCCGAAGATTAAGGATCCGTCTCGTCGCTACGAAACGCGCTGCATTCTGCGCGCTGAAATCGACCTGCCCGGCGGACTCACCGTTTGCGTCACACATTTCGGACTGAATCCCGAGGAGCAGAGGAATGCCGTTCAAAGCGTCGTTGAGACGATTGCTCCGACACGGTGTGTCTTGATGGGGGACTTCAATCTTCCGCCGCACTCTCCCGAGCTTTTGCCGATTCGAGAACGGCTTTACGATACCGCCGAGCTCTTTACCGAAACCTTGCTCAGCTTTCCGTCCGACCGCCCGACAAAAAAGATCGACTACATTTTTGCAACCCATGACGTCTCGGTGCTTGCAGCCGATATTCCCGCAATCGTTGCCTCCGACCACCGCCCGCATCTTGCAACGATCGAGCTTCCGTAGCTATCGCGAGACCGCTTCGCGCCGCAAATTCGCAGCGAAACGGTCTTTTTTCAATTTTGACGAAGGTTTTTCTAATATTTTTCAAGAACCCGTTGTCAAATTCTCGCGTGTATGATATAATTATTTGAATTATTAATTAATCACGAGGCAAATCATGAAATATCTCATCGTTGTATACGACGGCATGGCCGACCGAAAGATCCCCGCAATCGGTGATAAGACGCCGATGCAGGTCGCCAAAACGCCCGTCATGGATAAGCTTTCTCCGAACGCAATCGTCGGAACCGTCTCGAACGTTCCCGAGGGAATGGTTCCCGAGAGCGATACGGCGAACCTCGCCATCCTTTCCTACGATCCCCGCGTTTTCTCAAAGGGGCGCTCGCCGCTTGAGGCCATGAGCATGCGCCTTGAGATGTCCCCCGAGGATACCGCGTACCGCACCAATCTCGTCACGCTCTCGGAGGAGCCGGGGATTCCCTACGCTGAGCGCACCATTCTCGACCATTCGGCGGACGAGATCTCAACCGAGGAAGCCGACGAGCTCATCCGCGCCGTAAACGACGCCTTCGGTACGGAGGATATCCGATTCCACACGGGGATCAGCTACCGCCATTGCTTGCTCATGAAGGACGGCGACGACCAGATTCCCTTCTCGCGTCCGCACGACCACCTCGGCTCCAAAATTGCCGAGTATCTGCCGTCGGCACTTCCCTTCCGCACAATGATGGAGAAAAGCTACGAGCTTCTCGAAAACCATCCCATCAACGTCAAGCGCCGTGCCGAGGGAAAGCGACCCGCAAACTCAATTTGGTTTTGGAGTCCGGGAAAGAAGCCCGCACTTCCCCTCTTTTTTGACAAATGGGGGCTTCGCGCCTCCGTCATTTCTGCCGTTGACCTGATCAAGGGAATCGGCATCTGCGCCGGAATGCGCTCGATTGACGTTCCGGGCGCGACGGGAAACGTTCATACCAATTACAAGGGGAAGGCAGATGCTGCAATCTCGGCGTTTCGCGACGGAGACGATCTCGTATACGTGCACGTTGAGGCACCCGATGAATGCGGTCACCGTGCGGAGCTTGAAAACAAGATCCTTTCAATCGAGAAAATCGACGAGCTGATTCTCGGTCCCGTTTCCGATTATCTTGCCGGTCTTGGCGAGCCCTACCGTATCATGATTCTTCCCGATCATCCCACGCCGATTGAAATCCGCACACACAGCATGGAGCCTGTGCCCTTTATGATTTACGATTCCGAGAAAAAGAACTTCGGCGTCCCCTCGCTCACCGAGGAAAGTGCCGCGGCAACCGGTCTTTATCTTCCCGACGGAACGATGCTTCTTTCCATGCTGATCGCCAAAGAGAACGCCATCCGAGAAGGAGGTTTCGGCAATGAATGATTCCGAGCTTCGAGAGTTTATGAGCTCGCAACGAGCAATCGAGGATGACGATATTGCCGAAACGAAAGCGATGAAGCGCGCACGCACACTCTTTGATTTCGTTGAGATTGCTACCTTCACCGTGCTGATCATTCTCCTTCTTTCCTGCTTCTTCTTCCGCCACGCGGTGGTGGACGGGTCCTCTATGGACAAGACCCTTGCCAACGGACAGCATCTCATCATCAGTGACTTTTTCTACACACCCAAAAACGGCGATATCATCGTTTTTCAGCCCCTGAACGCAGAAAGCTCGGCACCGCTCATCAAGCGAGTGATTGCAACCGAGGGACAGACCGTCGAAATGCGTGGAGGTACCGTCTATATCAACGGCATCGCCATCGCCGAGCCCTACGTTTTCATGGACGGCGAAATCTCTCCGAGCTATCAGGATTATCCGGAGCAGTTGATCCCCGAGGGATACGTTTTTGTCCTTGGCGACCATCGAAACAACTCCAAGGACAGCCGCTACGACGAGATCGGTCTCGTTGACGTGCGATCAATCCTTGGCCGTGTCATCCTTCGGGTAACGCCTTTCAGTGAATTCGGAGCGGTAGACTGATATGCAGACGAAGCCGATCCAATGGTTCCCCGGGCACATGGCAAAAACGCGCCGCCTGATGACCGAGTGCCTCTCTGAGGTGGATCTCGTCATTGAGCTTCTTGACGCGCGAATTCCAAGCTCGTCGAAGAACCCCGAAATCAAGCGTCTCGTCGGAGCGAAGCCGAAGCTTACCCTGATGACCAAGGCCTCGCTTGCCGATCCAAACGTATCCAGCGCATGGGTCTCGACCTACGAAAAGAAAGAAAACGAGGCGCTTTTAATCGACAGCATCACGGGAGAGGGAGTTGATAGGCTCATGCCTGCCGTTCGGCGCCTCCTTTCCGAAAAGCTGGAACGCTATGAGGCAAAGGGAATGACCGGACGCCGTCTTTCCGCCATGATCGTCGGAATTCCCAACGTCGGAAAATCCTCGCTCATTAATCGGCTGGCGGGCGGCAAGCGCGCAAAGGTCGAGGACCGTCCGGGCGTGACGATGACCAAGCAATGGGTCACAACCGATATCGGGCTCAGCCTTCTCGATATGCCGGGCGTTCTTTGGCCGAAATTTGACGACGAGACCGTTGGACAAAACCTTGCCCTGACCGGCGCAATCAAGGATCAAATTCTTAACGTGGAATCCCTCGCTATGATCCTTTGCGAGCGGCTGATGTCGGTTGCGCCCGACCTCTTTTGCGCTCGATACAAGCTGGACGGAGAAGTCGCCCTTACCCTTGACGGTTACGACCTATTACAGGCTGTCGGGCGCAAGCGCGGATTCCTTCTCTCGGGCGGTGTTGTCAATGAAAGGCGAACGTCGGAAATGCTCCTTGACGAGTTCCGAGGTGCGAAAATCGGTCGCATTTCCCTGGAAAAGCCCCATCCTTGAAAGGAGATTTTATGCCCGACTATCATCTTGAGGCAGAGCTTGCGCTTGCGGGCTACAGCCGCGTTTGCGGAGTGGACGAGGCAGGTCGGGGACCTCTTTCCGGCCCCGTCGTTGCCGCTGCGTGCATTCTGCCGATCGGTCTTGTGATTCCGATGCTCAACGATTCAAAGAAGCTGACGCCAAGGCGCAGGGAGATCCTCTATGACGAAATCTGCGAAAAGGCGATCTCGTACTCCATTGCAGAAGCATCCCCCGAGGAGATTGATTGCCAAAACATTCTCAACGCGACGATGCTCGCAATGCGTCGCGCCATAGCCGGGCTTTCGGTTCCCGCCGACTTTGCACTGATCGACGGAAACTGTGCGAGAGAGATTCCCGTTCCGTCGAGAACCGTCGTATCGGGCGATGCTATTTCGGCATCCGTTTCCGCAGCCAGTATTCTTGCGAAGGTCACCCGTGACCGTCTTTGTCTCCTTGACGACGAGCGTTATCCCGAGTATGGCTTTTCCAAGCACAAGGGATATGGCACGAAGCAGCATATGGATGCCCTTCGGCAATACGGCCCCTGCCCGATTCATCGCCGCTCCTTTCTCAAGTTTCTCAACTCATGAAGGGACGTACCCTGCGTCGCATACGCGGCGATCTCGGCGAAGACGCCGCCGCCAAGTTTTTACGCAAAAGCGGTTATCGAATCATTATGAGAAATTTCAGCGCTTTGGGATGTGAAATTGACCTAATCGCTGAAAATCGGGAATATCTCGTATTCGTTGAGGTCAAAACGAGACGGCTTGATTCCGATACCGAAACCGTCCTCACCAAGCCGGCTGCGGCGGTCAACCGCGAAAAGCAACGCCACATCGTGCGAGCCGCAAGATGCTATCTCGCACGGAGCGCCCCGCACGAAAAGAAATGCCGCTTTGACGTCCTTGAGGTCTACCTGAATCCAGGGCTCGACCGCAACGAGGTGACACGGATCCATCACATACAGGGTGCCTTCCTTGCATAGGATGAAGCGTATTGCTTCACGGTGCAAAGGAGACTCCCATCTTGAGAATCTGTAATTTTCACGCAGATACCCCCTGTCGGCTTTGCCGTCTCGGCATTCCCTTTGAGCATCCCACGCTTGAAGCCGGAGCGTATGCCCATTTGCCCTTCCGCTCCTCGTTCGAGGTCTACGCATTCTTTTCCGAAAAGAGTTTGAACGACGAGCAGGCATGGACGGAATTCCACCGCCGTCTGGCTCGTTTTACCGACGCCGTCCGGAATTGCACACTCCCCTGCCCCAACTATATTCTGGCTGTCGAGGATGCTCGTCTGCTTGCCGGAAAGCCGGAGCGTCTGGCTGCCCTTCGCGGACTCGGTGTTCGAATTCTCACGCTCGTATGGGGCGGAGAGAGTATTATCGGTGGCGCGCACGGTACAGACCTCGGATTGACGCCCTTCGGCCGACGTGTCACGGAGGAGTGCTTTCGACTCGGAATCGTCCCCGACATTTCCCATGCAAGCGACCGCCTTGCCGACGAGGTCCTTGAAATGGCCGAGGCTTACCGGCGGCCCGTTCTCGCCTCACATTCCAACTTCCGATCCGTATGTGATCATCCGAGAAATCAAAGCGATCGGCAATACCTGAGAATTGCCGCACTCGGCGGTGTATCGGGCATCTCTATGTGCCCGGAGCATCTTTCGAGCAGTGCCGACGGCGGCCTTGACGAGGTCGTCCGTCATATTGAGTACGGACTGTCGCTTGATCGCACCTCGCTTGCTTTCGGAACCGACTTTGACGGTATTTCCGCGACTCCGGAGCGCTTGAAAAGCACGGCGGCGCTTCCCTTACTTGCCGATCGGCTTTTCGAGCTTGGCTACAGCGAATCGGTCGTGGACGGACTCTTTTTCGGAAACGGTCTCCGTTTTCTTCGGCGAACGTTTCCGGATCTTACAACAAATCTCTGACGCCTATCGGCGTTTTAGCTAAAATCGAAAGGAAAAACAAGCTCATGACGTATACCAGCACCCGTTCCGTAAATCCTGTTGCAGTCAGCGCCGCTGAAGCAATCAAAAAGGGGCTTGCGCCCGACGGCGGCCTTTATATGCCGACCGAGATTCCCACGCTTTCGCTTGACGAGATCAAAAGACTCACGTCGCTTTCCTATCCCGAGCGTGCCGCATTCGTACTCGGAAAGTTCCTGACCGATTATACGGAAAAGGAGCTTTTGGAGGATTCGATCGCTGCATACGGAGAGGGAAAATTCCCGGGCGGTGCAGCGCCCCTTGCCGATATTGACGGCTCGGTTACCGCACTTGAGCTCTGGCACGGACCGACCTGTGCCTTTAAGGATATGGCACTTCAGATCATGCCCCGACTGCTCTCCCGCGCACTCAAAAAAACCGGCGAGCAGCGCACGGCAATGATCCTCGTCGCCACCTCGGGAGACACCGGAAAGGCAGCGCTTGAGGGCTACCGCGACGTTGAGCAAACCAAAATCAAGGTCTTTTATCCCGTGGACGGTGTCAGCCGCGTGCAAAAGCTGCAAATGATGACACAGCTTGGGGAGAACGTCGGTGTATGCGCGATCAAAGGGAATTTTGACGATGCACAGACGGGTGTCAAAAAAATCTTCTCGAGCAACGAAATCGAAAAGCGCCTCAATGAAAAGGGCGTCTTCCTTTCAAGCGCCAACTCCATCAACTGGGGGCGTCTCGTTCCGCAGATTGTTTACTATGTATCCGCCTATTGCGATATGGTTGACTCGCACCGCATTTCGATGGGCGAGGAGATTGACGTCTGCGTTCCTACCGGAAACTTCGGAAATATCCTTGCCGCCTATTTTGCAAAGCGTATGGGTCTGCCGATCGGCCGTCTCATCTGTGCCTCGAACGTTAATCACGTGCTGACCGATTTTCTCACTACCGGTACCTATGACAGGAACCGTCCCTTCCACAGCACGATCTCTCCTTCCATGGACATTCTGATCTCGAGCAATCTCGAGCGCCTGCTCTTCCTTGCCTTTGGTGCCGAGCGCTGTGCCACCCTCATGAATGAGCTTGCCGAAAAGGGTTGCTATACCCTTTCGCAAAAGGAGCTCTCGGTCATCCGCACCGACTTTTGCGGTTACTTCTGCGACGAAGAAAAGACGAAGGCCGCGATTCGCACGGCTTGGCGCGAGCACAGCTACCTTTGCGACACGCACACTGCCGTCGGATACGGCGCGGCGCTCGACTATCTGAAGGTGGAGCACTCCGGACGCCGCATTCTTCTGGCATCAACCGCAAGTCCCTACAAATTTGCCTGTGACGTATACGAGGCTCTGTTCGAGAAGCCTGCAACAGACGATCTCGCTGCACTCGACGAGCTGGCACGGGAAACCTCGACCGAGGTTCCCGCGCCGCTCTCGGGCATCGGCTCGCGTACCCTTCGCTTCGGCGACGTTATTTCTCCCGAAGAAATGGCAGACGTCACTCTCCGCTTTGCCGACTGAGCGCCGATTTACATCGTTTCCTTCGGAATAAAGGTTGCGCAGGCCGTCTCGCTGCTCGTGCTTGCGCTGCTGGGACCTACCGAGATCTGCTCTGCCGTGCAGCAGCTGTTCTCACCGTTGTAACGGCAATTTTTGACGTTACAGCAAATCCCCTTAATGTGCTTACAGCAGCTCTTCGATTCGTTCATCATCACACCTCCGATACGGTATTTGGGGCTATCGCCTCAAGGCAAGTATCCACCGATTCGCGGTGTTTTATACCGCAGAAGGGAGACACAGCGATGGCGCTCTATGCGATCTCGGATCTTCATCTTTCGACCGACGCCTCGACGGATAAGTCGATGGAAATATTCGGAAAAAAGTGGCTTGGCTACACCGAGCGACTCCAAAAAAACTGGAGCGCCGTCGTTTCCTCCGAGGATACCGTTGTGATCCCCGGTGACGTCTCCTGGGCAACGACCCTTCAGGAGGCCGAGTGTGATTTCCGCTTTCTCAACTCTCTTCCCGGAAAAAAGATTCTCGGAAAGGGAAACCACGATTATTGGTGGTCAACCGCCGCAAAGCATCGCACGTTTCTCGAGACGAACGGATTTCATTCGATCTCTTTTCTCTACAACAACGCGATCCGTGTGGGCAACTTTACCGTTGCGGGGACGCGCGGTTGGTTTCAGGAGGACGACCGAGAGCACGGCGACGTGGAGAAGCTGATCCGTCGAGAGGCGATCCGTCTTGAGCTTTCCCTTGATTTTGCAAGGGCGATCTCGGACGGAACGGAAATTCTCGTTTTTCTGCACTTTCCGCCGGTTTGGAAGGGGCAGGTTTGCCGACCGATTGTTGATCTGCTTTTGCAAAACGACATTCGCAAGTGCTATTTTGGCCACATTCACGGAATGTACTCGCTTCCCTCGCAATTTGAGTTCGAAGGGATCACCTTCTGTATGATCTCGGCGGACTATCTTGATTTTCTGCCGAAAAGGATTTGATTTTTGAAAAAAGCCCTTGACAAGCAGATTCTTTCATTGTAAAATAATGTAGTTAAAAAAATAATGTAGTTTTAAATGAAGCTACGTAAAAAATCCGGAGGATCTTCCAAATGGCCCTGACAAAAAAAGAAGTATGCGGTAAAAATCAATTTGAGATCGAGTTCTCGGTCGACAAGGAAACCTTTGAGAGCGCCGTCGTCGCTGTCTTCAACAAGAAGAAGGCAAGCATCTCGGTTCCCGGCTTCCGCAAGGGAAAGGCTCCCAGACATATCATCGAGAAGCTCTACGGTAAGGGCGTGTTCTATGAGGATGCACTCAACGACGTCATGCCGGTTGCCTACGAGGCAGCTGTCAAGGAAGCAGAGCTTGAGACCGTCGGTCAGCCCGAGGTTGACGTCGTCTCCATTGACGAAAACGGCGTTGTTCTGAAAGCAAAGGTGTTCGTAAAGCCCGAGGTTGAGATTTCCGACTATCTCGGAATCAAGGTCGAGAAGGCAAAAATCGAGGTGACCGACGATGAGGTCGATGCCGAGATCCAGCGCGTTCGCGAGCGTAACGGCAGAACCGTCGAGGTCAGTGACCGCGCCGCCCAGAACGGCGATACCGTAAACATTGATTATGCCGGAAGCGTTGACGGCGTTGCTTTCGACGGCGGAACGGCAGAAAAGCAGGATCTGAAGCTTGGCTCGGGTCAATTCATCCCCGGCTTTGAGGAGCAGATCGTCGGCAAGAAGATCGGCGACGAGTTTGACGTCAACGTAACCTTCCCCACCGAGTATCACGCCGCCGAGCTTGCAGGAAAGGCTGCTATCTTCCGCTGCGTTCTTCATTCAATCAAGGCAACCGAGCTTCCCGAGCTTGACGACGAGTTCGTTAAGGACGTTTCCTCGGATTTTGATACGCTCGATGAATATAAAGCCGACGTTAAGGCAAATATTCAGAAGAGAAAAGAGGCTGCTGCCGACAGAGAGCTTGAGGAGAAGCTTTGCGAGGAGCTGATCGGTAAGCTCGTTGCCGATATTCCCGAGCCCATGTTCGCTGCCGAGACCGAGAATTTCGTGCGTGATTACGACAACCGCCTCCGTTCGCAGGGGCTGGACCTCTCTACCTACTTCAAGTATACCGGTCTGACTCTTGAGCAGCTGCGCGAGCAAATGCGTCCGATGGCCGAGAAGCAGGTGAAGGTTCGTCTCGCACTTGAAAAGATCGCCGTTCTTGAGAACGTAACCGTCTCCGACGAGGCGATCGAGGGCGAGTATCAGAGAATTGCCGACGCCTACAACGTTCCGATCGAGCAGGTGAAGGCGATGATCGACGCAAAGGATATTACCGCCGATATGAAGGTGAAGGGCGCTATGGATCTCGTCAAGGCTGCCGTTAAGCCCAAGACCAAGTCTGCCGCAAAGAAGAAGACCGCAGAGCCCGCAGCTGAGGACGCTGCTGCCGAAAAGCCCGTCAAGAAGACCGCCGCAAAGTCTTCTACCGCAAAGTCCACCGCCTCCAAGTCCACCGCCACCAAGAAGTCCGCAGCAAAGAAGGCTGCGGAGTCGAAGAAGGACGAGGAGTAATCCTTTAGTTACCGATTAAGGAGGTTCCGAAATGGCACTTGTCCCAATGGTCATTGAACAGACTTCCCGTGGGGAGCGTTCGTTTGATATCTACTCCAGACTGCTCAACGACCGCATTATTTTCCTTGCTGACGAGGTCAATGACGTAACTGCTTCTCTGGTCGTCGCTCAAATGCTCTATCTTGAGGCACAGGATCCCGATAAGGACATCCACTTTTATATCAACAGCCCCGGGGGATCCATTTCGGCAGGTATGGCGATCTACGATACGATGAATTTCATCAAGTGCGACGTCTCTACCATCTGCATCGGTATGGCGGCAAGCATGGGAGCCTTCCTTCTTTCTTCGGGTACCAAGGGTAAGCGTCTCGCTCTGCCGAATGCAGAGGTGATGATTCACCAGCCTCTCGGCGGTATGCAGGGTCAGGCGTCTGATATCAAGATTCACGCCGATCATATCATACGTATCCGCGAAAAGCTCAATCGCATCCTTTCCGAGCAAACCGGGCATTCCTATGCGGAAATCTCGCGCGACACCGAGCGCGATAACTTCATGACGGCAAAAGAGGCCTGCGAATACGGACTGATTGATCGCGTCATCGAGCACAGACCCTAATTTTCGACTTTTCCCGACGGGGCTGCTTCCGTTTTGGTCATCCGAAGCTGACAGCCCCGCCCTATTTTTACAAATCGGAGGTCATGATGGAAAATCAATCGCATTCCAGACGCCGCTGTGCATTCTGCGGCCGAACCGAGGAGCAGGCGCTCTTTCTGATCCCCTCACGCACCGGCATCTATATCTGTGACAGCTGCGTGGAGGAATGTCAGGAGCTGATCGACGAGCAATCGGTCTCTCGCTTTTCGGATGAATTTTCGCTCTCCTCCATGCCGAAGCCCGTTGAGATCAAGTCGCTTCTCGATGAATACGTCATCGGACAAGACGAAGCGAAACGCGTGCTGTCGGTGGCGGTATACAATCATTACAAGCGCATTATCAACCATGATGCAATGCAGGCAAAGAAGAAGCTGGATAAAAAAGCTGAGCAGGTCGCGTCAAGCGATCCCGACGAGGACGTTGAGCTTCAGAAATCCAACGTTCTGCTCATCGGTCCTACGGGTGTCGGTAAAACCTACCTCGCACAAACGCTTGCAAAATGCTTCCGTGTTCCGTTCGCCATTGCCGATGCTACGACACTGACCGAGGCGGGATACGTTGGTGAGGACGTGGAAAACATCCTGCTCCGCCTGATTCAAGCGGCAGATTACGACGTTGACCTTGCCGAGCGCGGTATTATCTATATCGACGAAATTGACAAGATCTCCCGCAAGGGCGAAAACCGCTCGATCACCCGCGACGTTTCGGGTGAGGGCGTTCAGCAGGCACTTCTGAAAATTCTTGAAGGGACCGTTGCCAACGTTCCCCCTCAAGGCGGAAGAAAGCATCCGAATCAGGAGTTCATTCAGATCAACACCGAAAACATCCTGTTCATCTGCGGCGGTGCCTTCGACGGTCTTGAGGATATCATCGAGCGCCGCACGGGCGGTAAATCCATCGGATTCTCGGGCGACGTCAAAACCAAAACCGAAAAGGTTGCCCGCGGTGTGTTCAAGGACGTCACCTCGCACGATATCGTCAAATACGGCATCATCCCCGAGCTTGTCGGACGTTTGCCGATTCTCGTCACGCTTGACAATCTTGACGAAGATGCGCTCGTTCGGATCATGCGCGAGCCGAAAAACGCTATGATCAAGCAGTATAAGAAGCTGTTTCGTCTTGACAACGTCGAGCTCGAAATAGAGGAGGACGCCTTCCGCGAGATCGCGAAGCTCACTATCGAGCGCGAAACCGGCTCTCGCGGTCTTCGTTCGATCATCGAAAAGATCATGCTCAAGCCCATGTTTGAGATCCCCTCGGATCCAACGGTCGAAAAGCTGATTATCACAGCAGATTCGGTTCTCGGAAAGGCCGATCCCATTATCGTTCGTAAATCCACATAAAGGATTTGGGGCTGACACAAACGCGATCGGGTTTGTCTCAGCCCCTTCGGCTTATTTCGATGGCGGGCTATTCAAGGCTCTTTTTAAAGGCGAGAGGAGACGTGCCGACCAATGCCTTAAACAGTCGATAAAAATAGGAGGTGCCAGAAAAGCCCGATGCCCTTGCAACCGATTCAATCGAATCAGAGGTCTTCGAAAGAAGGATCATTGCGCGGCCGATTCGAACGCGATTGATGTACTCAAGCGGCGTTACCCCGAGGCTTTCCTTGAATATCCGAGTAAAATGATCGGGGGAGACGAGGAGCATGGAAGAAAGCTCAGCAACGGTTAATGATCCGTTCTGATCCGCCTCAATACGGTCCAGAACGCTCTTCATTCTCATGACGTTGTGATACACCGCGTGCTCTCCGTCCTTTTTTTCGGCGCTGTAATAGCGAAGGAGCGCAGTCATCATTTGATAGACAGAGGCTCGAATGGGAAGCTGATAGCAGGGCTCCTTTGAGAGATACTCATCCTCCGCTGTTTGCAGGAATGCCGAAAGCTTGCCATGCAACGGGTGCTCCGCCTGAAAGCAGAGAGGGGTTACACGTGCCTGAAGCGAAAGCATATACAGCAGATCCTGTTCAAGGGAGTCCATGTTTTCGGTCAGAATCGTGCGATGGAAGGACATGATCCGAACCGATGCGAAGCCCGAAATCGCGCACGTCAAAAGCAAGGTTGATTCAGGAACGAAAAAGAGCGCCCCTTCCTCTGCCTCAAGCTCATGCAAACCGATCCGAAGCCTGACGCGGCCATGCAAAACACCGACGAAGGACATATATCCCTCGTCACAGATCGGCTCATGAAGCTTCTCATAGCCACCGCGAACAGTCATGTGAAACGGAAAGCGATGCTTACCGATCGGTTTTGCACACATAACGCACCTCGTCCTGCAAATATCGTTTTTTGTATTTATTATAGCATGCTTTGGCGATTTTGTAAACTGTTTTTGTCGGATTTTGCAAAAAAGGGAGGCGTAGATTTGTTTTCCGAAAATTTACTTTTTTGTTGCAGAATGAAAATGAATTTTCCCGTAAAATCGGGTACAATTTCGATATATGAACGACATCCAAGGAGGTCCATGGTGAATATGAAGCGTCTAAAGAAAATCGGCAGCTTCCTCCTCTTGATCCTTGTGCTAACTTCCCTTTCCTCTTGCTTTTCAGATCCCAAATCGGCGTATGACGTTGCGCTTGAGAACGGTTACGTCGGGAGCGCCGCCGATTGGCTTCACAGCCTAAAGGGAGAGGACCTTGATATTCGAGACGTCTATGCCGCCGCTCTGGAAAACGGTTATTCGGGAGATTTTCTTACCTTTCTTTCGGAGTTTCTCTCTTTTGATGCGGGGGAGCTTCTCGAATCCATGAAGCAGGAGCCGATCAATATTGCAACGGCTCTGCTTTCGAGCGTCAGCGTTTCCTGTCGGTTTCGGTATCGCGTGGATGACTGGGGGTTCTCCTCGACCAAGGAAGCCTCACAATCGGGCTCCGGCGTCATTTACCGAATTGATAAGAATTCGGGAGATGCTTATATCCTGACGAACTTTCACGTCGTTTATTACTACGCGGCAACAACCGACAACCACGTCAGCGACCGCATTTCGATTTTTCTGTACGGAAAAGAGGATGCGTCTTATGCCATCCCCGCAACCTACGTCGGCGGATCGATGCAATACGATATTGCGGTGCTGAAGGTCGAGGGCAGCGAGATTCTGAAGAACAGCGACGCGGTTGCGATCGCTCCCGCAAGCTCCAATAAGGTTGCGGTCGGAAGCACCGCCGTTGCCATCGGAAATGCGGCGGGGCTTGGCATCTCGGTGACACAGGGAATCGTTAGTGTCGATTCTGAAAATATCACGATGACGGCGGCGGATAACACCTCACGCGTTACCTACCGACTCCTTCGCGTTGATACCGCGGTCAACGAGGGAAACAGCGGCGGCGGTCTCTTTTCGTATGACGGGAAGCTGATCGGGATTGTAAACGCCAAAATTTCCTCGAGTTCGGTTGAAAACATCGCCTATGCGATCCCTGCAAGTGTCGCCGTTTCGGTTGCCCAGAATATCATTGACAACGGCCTTTCCACAGGGGAAGCCGCTGTTCGCAAATGTCAGCTCGGGATCACCGTCGTTGCCTCTGATTCCTCGGCATACTTCAACGCCGCAACCCAATCGTCCGAGATCAGGGAAACGGTCATGGTCGAGTCCGTAAACAGAAACGCGCTCGCATCCGGCAAGCTTCAGGCCTATGATATCATCACGAAAATCGAAATGAACGGAAAAGTCTACGACGTTGACCGTGTTTTTGTCCTCACGGATGCAATGCTTGACGTACGCATTGGCGATACCTTTTCACTCACAGTGATTCGAAACGCAACCGAAATGAAAGTTGACTTTGTCGCAACCCCCGCATCAACTACCCTGATTCCCTGACCTTATCCTAAAAACGAAAGCAACCGCCGTGAATTTTGCACGGCGGTTGTCACTTTTATGAGAGGTTCTTACGGTTCCCCAAGCGAAAAGAAGTAGTAATGAAGAAGATCGTATTCTTCAGAAAGCGTCCAACGCACGACGCCAAGAACAAAGTAATCGGAATTTACGTCAGAGAGTGCTCCAAAATCCTCAATCTCACGAACGAACCTGGATTCATATTTACTGATCTTCTGATACAGATTAAAGGTTGCCTGCTCGTAATTCGGCAGCGAAATCAGCTCATCCAGCTTGTCCCATTTGCTTAATACGATTTCCTGCGCCGGTTTTTCCGCATCGTTGGGATAGGATAGCAAGGGAACATCCTCGCCGCGCGCGCAAAGCTCAATCTTCGTGGGCGGAAGAACCGTATCAAGAAGCTCAAGCTCGGGATCTCGGAAAGCAAACAGCCGATTCTCGCTGTTTTTGATATAGAGCGAGCAATCCGAGCGCAAAAAGTAAAGTCGGATTCTCTCGGTCGCATTATCGGAAAGCCGAAGAGCAACGTCAAACGCTTCACACCCGTCGGGAAGGCGCGAGGATGCAATTCTCTCGCTCCTTTGCAAAACCTCAAAAAACGCCGACCACAGCGGATCGCTCGCATCAAGCGACTCGACTTTCCCGTTCTCTGCAGTGATTTCAATGCTTTGAACTTGATTTTGCTTTGGGAAACGACCGATCGATGCCGCTCGGACGATCAGAATGACCGTCGGCGTAAAGACCAGGACAGCCACAAGAAGGAAGATTAAAAGACGATGCTTTCTCATATCGGTTCAAAAGCCCTTTCTTCGGATAAAGCAATCATAGAACGGAGCGCGTGTCCGGCAAGCAACAGTCCGGCAACGGCAGGAACGTAGGAAATGGATGCCGGAGCGTGCCTGCCGTGTTCAGACGCGGCAACCGCGGTGCTCGGAGGTTCGGTGCTCCAAAGGGCATCTACGCCCGTTATCCCCCGCTTGCGGAGCTCCGCCCGCATCACGCGTGCAAGCGGACAAACGGTTGATTTTGCGATGTCGCCAATCATAAATTTTGTCGCATCAAGCTTGTTGCCCGTTCCCATGCAGGTCAGGATCGGAACCGCACGGCGCTTTGCTTCGCAAATGATTGCAAGCTTTGCGGATACCGTGTCAACCGCATCAATGACATAGCTTGGCTGCGCCAACGAAAAGATCTCGGAGACGCTTGATTCATCGGCAAAGCAGTCAAACGCCGTCACCTTGGCAGTGGGATTGATGCCTTTGACTCGCTCAAGGGCAACCTCGGTCTTTTTTCTTCCGATGGAATCGGTGGTTGCAAGAATCTGTCGGTTACAATTGCTCTCGGAGACGACGTCGAAATCAACGATCCCGATGTGTCCGACGCCCGCCCGCGCAAGAGCCTCCAGCGCATATCCGCCGACACCGCCGAGACCGAAGATCAGAACAGATGCACGGCAAATTCTTTGCAGCGCATCGTCTCCGATCAAAGCTTGCGTGCGTTTGCTTCGTTCAGATATCATCTTCTCTCCCCCGACGGCTGTCAGATCCCTCGGGCAAACTCCTTTCGAATATCGAATCGGATAGCTCAAATTCCGAAAAAGCGGAAATACGGCCGGGCAACGCATGAAACGACAGCCGCTCTCTTCGCCCGGGATGCAAGAACGACAGGCGCGCGGAAAACAGCGCAATCTCGCCGTAACGGTCACGGGCGCCGTATCTTCCGTCCCCGGCGAGGGGGTGACCGTGCGCCGAAAGCTGTGCGCGAATCTGATGCGTCCGACCGGTCTCAAGCCGTATGACAGCGAGCGAAAGCGGCTTTTTCCCGGGTACGCTCCGCTCCGCAACGACGCGATAAGCGAGCGAAGCGCGCTTTCCCCTCGGGTCGTCTCTTGAAACGGCAAGGGTTCTTCTTGCCCGCTCGTCATGATATAACGCATCCTCAAGAACGCCGGCCCTCCGGCTCGCAAGCCCGTGGAAAACCGCAAGATACTCCTTGACAAAGGCGGTATGATCCGAAACGGCGGCCGAAAGCATCGCCGCCGCTTGCTTGCTTCGTGCCACGACCATGAGTCCCCCGACGCCGCGATCGAGCCGATGTACGGGATAAACCCGGCTCGGGAGCCCCTCTTTTTCGTATCTTTCGCGCAAAAGCGTGAGAAGGTCGGGGTCACAGCTCGCGTCCTTCTGCGAAAGAAGTCCGGGAGCCTTTCTCACAATCACGAGCGCATCGTCCTCGTACAGAATCGAAAAACCGTCAATCACCGCAAAACTCCATCTTCATCTCAAAGGACCTCGTATCGGGAGAAAGAGAGACGTCCATCAGCCAAAGCTCCGTACGGTTGGCTTTCTCGGTATGGAGCTTCTCGTGCGTATACTCGATCAGCGTTACCTTTTGCGCCGAATCGGCGAAGGTCACGTGAATATCACCGATTCGGATTCCGCTCTTTTCAAAGCGCGGACGCCTTGAAAGCAAAAAGCGCTCGGTGATCGGCAAAGCGCCGTCGGTTTCAAAGGTATCGGTCAGAGTAATCGACGTATCGGCTGTGCAAAAGCTTCGCGTATACGAGCGAAGCGCCTCAATTCCGTACGCGCCCGACATTTCAATCGAAAACTCGTTTTCATCCGCCGAAAGAATCGTGGCGCGGTACGCCTCGCCATGCTTTTGACAGTGCTCCCCGAAATATGCAACACTGTGCCCAAGCGAGCTGCAGTTCAAATACTCATAGCGCGTATCGGGATGAAAATACTGCTTCGTGTACGTGCCCGAGCCGCAATCCGCAAAGATCTGCAATCCGTTTTGTGCAACGATAAAGCTTCCGACGTCGTTATGATTATGGGGCTCGGCGTTGTGTCCGCCCTTTGCCGCCAGACTGTAGCGCGGAGCTTTGCGGATGAACCACTCGGCATCCTTTCCGTAAAAGGTGCCGCTCTCCTCTTGATCCCCAAGCTTCAAATCGGGATCAAACCAAAGAAGCTTGCGAAGGTCAAGGCACCAGTGAGCACATCCCTCGGCAAGCGTATAATCGGTCTCCGAGGAGAACTGCAGCTCGTTGCCGAAGCGACGGTACAGCTCGTGCAAAAGCCCAACGTGAAATCTCGCGCTCGTCGGCGCGTCAGAGAAGCTAACCGTACAGTCTCGGCTCAAGAGCACCCTTTGCGGATATTTTGCGGCGCGGGAAGCTCCGGGCAAAGAAAAATAGTCGACCTGCCCGTCGGTAAAATCAAAGACAAGATCTGCAAGGCAGACAAAGAAGCCAAAGGCGTACGACCAATAGCCGATGCCCTCAAGGCAGATGCCGTCCTCTCCAAAGCCCGAAAGAAACGACCTCACGGTACTGTCAAATCTCGGACGAAGCTCATCAAAGCGCTCGGGGAAAAGATAGATCACCGAAGCGACCACACCGGCAAGACAAACCGCAGACCAACTATGGGAAGCGGTCTCCCAGGAATACCGACGGCCGTCGGTATAGGGAACGAGAATTCTGCGCTCAACCTCACAGCGGATCCGCGCAAGGATCAAGGGGGAAAGACGATCGGTCAAAATCGCATGAATTTCCGCAAGTGCATACGCCGTTTCGGAAGCAAACAGATCGATATGATCCGCCGAAAGCTCGGTAATCGTCGGCAAGTGCGCCGAAATGCACCAGGAATACTCGTTACAGACGGAAAAGATCACGTCCTCAAGACGCTTGAGATACCTCGGCTCGTCCGGATAGATTATGGTAAGCAGCGCGGCAAGATTCAGCGCTCGCCTTCGCTCAAAATAGCGTTTTTCAAATACCGTTCTGTTCCCTGTCTCAAAGGTCCGCACGCAGCTGCTGAAGAGCAGCTCGGGAAGCTCCCGCTCCCCCTCTTGCTTCCAACGCTTTCGCAGCAGCTCTCGGAACGGCTCGTACTCGGAAGACAGGCGAAGTCTTCTGATGAATTCCGGATCTCGTGCCCTGTTAACGATCTTTATCATCTCGTATCTCCCGTCTCCCCGTTCTCTGTAAAATTATAACATATTTATGAAAGCATTACAAGCCAAAACGAATGTGTTTTGGCAGAGATCGGAGTCCCGATCCGCTCCTTCGTTTGGCACTCGACTTTTCTTAATTTCTGTCTGTAATTCAAAGCAGCTCTTTTGCAGATTCGACGATCGAAAACCGATCGATCCCACAATGGGCGAGCAAATCGCACCTCTCTTCGGGAGATGCAAAATGATCCCGAATGGCAAGGATGCGATGCCCACGGTTCAGGTGCCCGCTTGCCCCCAGACGCTCTGCAAGAAGCATGGCGGCACCGCCGTCAAAGATTCCCTCCTCAAGGAAGATAGTCGGCTTTGCTTCTCCGATTGCGCTCGCAATCCGCTCTGCCGCACGGTCGTACGGCTTAAGCTCCTCAAGCAGAAGAACGCCAAGACGGATCCCCTGCTCGTCAAGAAGCTCTGCGGCAGCAAGCGCCTCGCTCGCGATGCTTCCGTAGGTAACGACAATCACGTCTGCATCATCGACTCTGTAGGATCGAAGCCCGATGCTGTCGTAGCCGTCTTCCGCATAGAAGGCGGATACGATCTTACCGCATTCGCTCTTATTCGGGTAACGGATCACGACGGGGTCCTTGGAGTCCTTGGTTTTCTCCATGATCGCACGCAACGTGCCAAAGGTGATCGGCGCATAGACGGAAAGGTTCGGGATATGCGAAAGAAACGCTACGTCAAAGATTCCGTGATGCGTCGGCCCGTCCCCAAAGGCGAGTCCCGCGCGGTCCACCATGATATGAACAGGAAGCCGTTGCAGAGCAATATCGTGCACGATGCTATCGTAGGCACGCTGCAGGAAAGTAGAATATACGGCAACGTAAGGGTGCATGCCTGCCGCCGCAAGACCCGCCGAGAAGGTCAATGCGTGCTCCTCGGCAATCCCGACGTCAAAGTAGCGATCGGCATACCGAGAGGCAAACTCCTCAAGTCCGGTTCCGACGCCCATGGCAGCCGTCACCGCCGTGATCTTCGGGTCGACCGCGGCAAGCTCCGAAAGCGCGTCGCCGAAGGCGCGGCTGAAGGTGGTTCCGTCCGTCGGGCTTACCGCAACGCCGTGATATCCACAGGGATCCTTTTCGGCGGGCTCGTAGCCCTTTCCCTTTTTGGTATGCAGATGAATCACAACCGGCTCGCCCTTCATTTTTGCGGCGCGAAGCGCCTGCTCGGTTTTGACGTAGTCGTTACCGTTGATCGGACCGATATAAAACAGCCCCAGCTCCTCAAAGTAGTTCGAGTGATAGATCAGATTCTTAAACTGCCTTTTCGTCCATCGGCCGAGACGGAAAAGAGGCTTTCCGATCAGGGGAACGCGGCGAAGAACCGAGGTGGTATTCTTCTTAACGCGATTATAGCTCTTGGAGGATCTGATCCTTGCGATATACCGCGCAAAGGTTCCGATATTTTTGGAAATCGACATCTCATTTTCGTTGAGCACGATAATGAGTCTCATATCGGGCGCAACATTATTGAGCGCCTCGTGCACCATGCCTCCCGTAAATGCACCGTCTCCAATCACCGCAACCGTATAGGCACCGCTTCCGGAAAGCGCATCGGCACGCGCAAAGCCGAGAGCTGCCGAAACCGAGGTCGAGCTATGTCCGGCGCCAAACGGGTCGTGTACACTCTCGCTCCGCTTGGTAAAGCCCGAAAGTCCTCCCGGAACGCGCAGATCCGAAAATTGCTTTCTGCGTCCCGTGAGCAGCTTATGCGCGTAGCTCTGATGACCGACGTCCCAGAGGATATGATCTTGCGGACTGTCGAAAACACGGTGCAGAGCAACCGAGAGCTCCACCACGCCGAGATTGGATGCCAAATGCCCCCCGTGCTCTGCGGCGTTGTTAATCAAAAAGTCTCTGATCTCCTGATTCAATACCGCAATCTCCTTCGGCGAAAACGCCTTCAGATCGTTCGGAGAATCGATGCGATCCAGAAATTGATATTCCATATCTCCTACTTCTCGGACGGTGCCGTCCGATTGTTTTTCAAATTTCCCTCGGGGGAGCGTCCATTAGCTTAACGCAATCATTATACCATGCCAAGCGTGGATTTGCAACGATTTTTCCAAATCAACGGAAAGCGCGCTTTTTCGGGCAGAGCTATGGCTTTCGCCCCTCTCGCAGATTCACGGCATGCTGCAGCAGCCGATCGGTCTCGTTCGGAAGCTCTCCCGAAATCACTCCCTCAAGGAGCTCGGAGAGGACTTGTCCGATCAACTTACCCTTTGGAAAACCGTTTTGGAGCAACGTTTCGCCGTCCAGCGCAAGATCGCGGATTCGATAACAGCGCCCCTCTGCAAGCAGGGTATCGAGACGGCGAGAAAGCGCACGGGCTGCATCGGGCGTACTCGGCTCTGCAAGCGCAAGCCGATCCCGCATCCCCTGTTCTCCGATTGCGGAAAGCAGACGTAGGAGCTCGGCATCGTTTTTCGGAAGCGGTCGGGAGAGATGATGCAAAACGGTCAGAACGCGCTCCGTCGTTTTGCCGTCAAAGCGAAGCGCACGCAACGCTCGTGCCGCCGCATCCGTCCCGAGCGGAGAAAAAAGTGCCGCAAGGCGGAGAGGAAGATCGGCTTGAGGAAGCGAAACGGCAAAGCCCACTGCCTGCTCATACGCCGCACCGAGATCGGCAAGGGCGGAAAGCGCCTGCGAAAGCACGGCTCGATACCGAAGCAAAACCGTCTCGGCAAAATCTCCGCAAAGGAGCTTTGAGAGCTCAACGCGTATCCGTTCGGGGGAAACGAGCGAAAGTCGATCGGCAAGGGCACGCGCGGCGAGAGCGGTCTCTTTTTCAATCTCATAGCCGAGCACCGAAGCAAAACGAAGCGCACGAAGGATGCGAAGGGCATCCTCGGTAAACCGTCGGATGGGATCCCCCACGGCACGCAGAACCCCCGAGGCCAGATCTCCTCTTGCACCGAAGGGATCGACGAGCCCTCTACCCGGCGCATACGCCATGGCGTTGACAGTGAAATCCCGTCGCGCAAGATCCTCGGTTAAGGATCGGGTAAAGCGGACGTCATCGGGATGGCGGCTGTCGGTATAGGAGCCGTCTACGCGATAGGTTGTAATCTCATAAGGGATACCGTCCGAGAGCACCGTCAGGGTACCGTGCCGAATTCCGGTTTCGATCACCCGAAGATCCGAAAAGACCGCCTTCATTTCAGACGGGGTCGCAGAGGTCGTCATATCGTAATCGCAAGGGGCCTTTCCTCGCAGAAGATCGCGTACACACCCCCCGACGAGATACGCCTCGTACCCCGCATCCGAAAGTCGGGAAAGCAGAAAAAGCGCGGATTGAGGCAATGCGTATTCCATTTTTCCCCTCCCTTACCTTCAAGCATACTAACATTATAGCACGCCGCGCGCACGAATGCAAGCATCACGTCAAAATCGGCACCGTGCGTCTCATTTTTTCGAAATTCCTTGCAATATTCCGTCCGCTGTGCTATAATCCTATCGGTGAATTCAAAGCGAAAGGAAAAAGCAATGGACGTCAAAGCAGAGTCGCTGCAAAAGCATTACGAATGGAACGGAAAAATCGAGGTGATCTCGCGAGCGAAAATTGAGGATCGCACCGATCTCGCCCTTGCATATACGCCGGGGGTCGCCGAGCCTTGCCTTCGCATCAAGGAGAACCCCTCGCTTTCTTACCATTTGACTCGCCGCTCGAACCTCGTTGCCGTCATCACCGACGGTACCGCCGTTCTCGGTCTCGGCGACATCGGGGCAGAGGCCGGAATGCCCGTAATGGAAGGAAAATGCGCGCTCTTTAAGGAATTTGCCGACGTCGATGCCTTCCCTCTTTGCATTAAAAGCCGCGACGTTGACGAGCTGGTACGGACGATTTTCCTGCTTTCGGGCTCATTTGGCGGCATCAACCTTGAGGACATTTCCGCACCAAGATGCTTTGAGATTGAGCGAAGGCTCAAGGAAATCTGCGATATTCCCGTGTTTCACGACGATCAGCACGGAACGGCGATCGTCGTTGCCGCGGCACTGCTCAACGCCTTGAAAATCGTTAAGAAGGAGCTTGGCAGAATCCGCATCGTCATTAACGGCGCAGGAAGCGCGGGGATTGCCATCGGTCGCCATCTTTTGAGACTCGGAGTCAAGCATCTGACAATGGTTGACCGCTTCGGCATTCTCGCCGAGGACGATCCGACGCTTGGCAGCGCGCACGCCGAGATCGCAAGCCTTACAAATCGCGAGCTCCTGCACGGTACGCTTGCCGATGCGATGATCGGCGCCGACGTCTTCATCGGCGTTTCTGCGCCGGGGGTCGTCTCGGAAGAAATGATCCGAAGGATGGCGACCGATGCAATCGTTTTTCCCATGGCAAATCCCACACCGGAGATCATGCCGCAGCTTGCCAAGGCAGCGGGTGCTCGGATCGTAGGAACGGGTCGAAGCGATTTCCCGAATCAAATTAACAACGTTCTTGCCTTTCCCGGTATTTTCCGCGGCGCGCTTGATTGCCGAGCAAGTGAGATCAACGACGAAATGAAAATTGCGACCTCCTACGCCATTGCCTCTCTCATCTCGGACGAGGAGCTTTCCGAGGAAAACATCATTCCCAGCGCTCTTGACAGGCGCGTTGCGCCCGCCGTTGCAGAGGCGGTCGTTCGCGTGGCTAAGGAATGCGGCGTTGCAAGATTAATTGAAAAGGAGCTCGAATAGCCTCGGGGTATTCCCCGCCCCCAGCACCGCTACGGTATCGCCCGCAGCGGTGCTTTCCATTAGATAATGTGCCGCGTCCTCAAGATCGGTGAAGGCGCGAGACGGCACAGAAAGCGCCTCGGAAAGGCGCCCTTCGCTTTGTCCAAGCGTATCGGTCTCCCGAGCGGGAAAAATGGGAAGAACGGCAACCGAATCGGCAATCGAAAGCGCCTTGCAATAGTCGTCGAAAAAGGCTGCAAGCCGCGAATAGGTATGCGCCTCGAAGGCACAGAAAAGGCGCCCCCTCGACGTGGTCTTCAGGGTTGAAAGGACCGCTTTGATCTCACTTGGGTGATGCGCGTAATCATCAAAATAACGTACTCCCCCAAGCGTCAGACGGTGCTTGCATCGGCGGTCCGGAGAAACGAACTCCGACAGTGCCTCGGACGAGCTCTCAAAGGACACTCCGAGCTGCTTTGCCGTCAAAATCGCAGCAAGGGCATTTTCAACCTGATATGTGCCGATGAGCGGAAGTCTGACCGTACCGCACGCTTTCCCTCGGTAGATCAGAGAAAAATCGGTCCTCGCCTCCTCTTGCCTTTCGATCTCACACGATAGATCGCCGCCCTGACCGAAGGTGAAGATCGGCAGCCTTTTCGGGGCGAGCGAGCAAAGCGGTCCACACGTTGGCAAAACCGCTCCCTCTTCTGCGTTTTCAAGGTAGCGGCGAAACGAGGCGCGGACAGCCTCCTCGTCCCGAAAGTAGTCCGGATGATCATGCTCGAGATTGATCGCCACGGCAAGCGTCGGGGAAAAGGAGAGAAAGGAGTCGGTGTATTCGCACGCTTCGGCAAGAAAAACATCCCCCCGTCCGATGCGATAAGTCATCCCTCCCGTAAGGCTTGCTCCCGATACCGTGGTCGGCAGGCACCCCGCATGCACGAGAATCCGGTCGATCATGGCGGTTACGGTGCTTTTTCCGTGGATTCCCGCAACCGTCACCCGCTTTGGCTTTTCCAGCATCAGCGCTGCCAGAACGTCCGAACGAGACAGAATGGATATCCCCCTTGCCTTTGCCTCCTTAAAGGCGGGGTGTGACGGCGGAATTGCCGCACTGTAAACCACGGCGTCGCACGACTCTCCCAACCCATGAAACGTATCGGTTACCCGAATACCGCCGTCTTTGAGCGCTTGCACGGTTGTCGATGCCGCTCGGTCCTCGCCCGTAACGATATATCCCCGTTGCTTTAAAATCGCGGCAAGCGACGACATTCCGACCCCGCCGATGCCAAGCATGTAGATCGTCAAGGCCCCCCTCAGACGACGCGCCGCCTCTTTGCCT
>JAZNFP010000042.1:0-30804 GCA_045576095.1 Eubacteriales bacterium | reverse complement strand
TCTTCACTTTTCACTCTTACCTTTTACCTGTTCATACGATAAAGTCTTTTATCGTATGAACATCGCGTCCCCGAAGGAGAAAAAGCGATACTTCATCTCCACCGCCTCGCGGTACACGTCAAGCATCCGCTCCTTTCCCGCAAGGGCGGAAACCAGCATCAGAAGGGTCGATTCGGGCAGATGAAAATTCGTCACGAGCGCATCAACCGCCTTGAAGCGGTAGCCTGGATAGATAAAGATCCCCGTTTCCCCCTCGCCTGCGTGGACGATACCGCTGTCGTCTGCAACGCTTTCGAGTACGCGGCAGGAGGTGGTCCCGACGGCGATGATCCGTCCGCCTGCGGCGCGACGCGCGTTGATCTCGCGCGCAACCGCCTCTGTGATGCAGAAATGCTCTTTGTGCATCAGATGGTCCTCGATCCGATCGGTTTTAACTGGACGGAAGGTGCCAAGCCCGATATGAAGCAGAACCTCTCCGTATCCGACGCCGCTTGCGCGAATCTCATCAAGCAGCTCGCGCGTGAAATGCAGTCCCGCTGTGGGTGCGGCAGCAGAGCCCTCGACCTTGGCGTAGACCGTCTGATAGCGCTCGGGTGCGGCACTGCGGGCAGTGATGTAGGGGGGGAGCGGAAGCTCTCCGATCGCATCGAGCACCGAATAGATCCCCGTGAAGTGCTCGCGATCGTAGGAAAAGGCAATCCGTCGGTTTCCGCCGAGGGCGATCTCCTTGACCTCGCCCGAAAGAATGCCGCCGCCAAAGGAGAAACGATCGCCCACCCTCGCGCGCTTTCCGGGACGAACGAGGGATTCCCATTCTCCGTTGTCGTATTGGTGGAGCAGCAGAAGCTCGATTTCACCGCCGCTCCGCTCGGTTTTGCCGAAAAGGCGTGCGGGAATGACCTTCGAGGCGTTTACAACCAGCATATCCTCGGGACGAAGCTCGTCCTTGATGCTGTGAAAAAGGGTATGGCGCCTTTCACCGCTCGCCCTATCGAGGATCAGAAGCCTGGAGTGATCGCGTCGGTCTGCCGGAGTCTGCGCGATCAGACCCTCGGGAAGATCGTAGTAGAAGTCCGAGGTACGAAGCTCGGTTCTTGTGCGTTCGTTGACGATAACGTTCATACGGTTCCTCGTTTGGTGGATGCAGAGCATACGATAGCCTTATCGCGTTTCCCCTGTTCTGCATAACATAATAATACGCTACTATTATACAATAGTTTGCTTGAATTTTCAATATCCCGATCGAAAGAACCGAGTGATTTTATGAAGCATGAACTGTTTTCGGGCGTCTGCACGGCTTTGGTGACGCCCTTTCTCGATGGAAAGCTTGATCTTGAGGCGATGCGCGAGCTGATTGAGCTACAGGTGGAGAGCGGTGTATCGGCGCTTTGCGTTGCGGGAACGACGGGAGAATGCGCGACGCTCGGCGAGCGCGAGTTCTGTCGCCTCGTATCCTACACGCTGGAGAAGGTGGACGGCCGCCTTCCCGTCGTTGTCGGTGTCGGAACTCCGTCAACCGAGCAGAGCTGCCGCCGCGCAAGCTTTGCCTCTGCCGCCGGAGCCGATTTGCTCCTTGCGGTCACACCCTACTATAACAAGGGAACCCCGGAGGGGCTGGTGCGGCATTATCACGCAATTGCCGAGGCAGGAGATATCCCCGTCATCGTCTATAACGTGCCTTCAAGGACGGGGGTTGATCTTGACGTTTCGCTCTATCGCCGCATCGCCGCACACCCCGGGATCGCTGCCGTTAAGGAGGCGGGCGGCGGCTTTGAGCGATTGCTTGAGCTCATAGGCGAGCTCGGCGATCGGATTGCGGTCTATACAGGCAACGATCAGGCGATCCTGACAGCGATCGCACTCGGCGCCAAGGGCGTGATTTCGGTGCTCTCTAACCTTCTGCCGCGCGAAACGGTCGAACTGACACAGGCGGCGCTTGACGGCAAAATGATTGCGGCAAGAGAAGCTCAATACCGTCTTCTGCCGCTTATAAGAGCTCTTTTTTCCGAGACGAACCCCGCGCCCGTCAAATGCGCTCTCGAGCTTTGCGGATTGCTCTCGGGGGAGCTTCGCCTGCCGCTTTCCCCGGTCAGCACCGAGCTTCGCGAGCGCTTGGCGTTCCTTCTCGGACTCCCTCTCATATAAACGCATCTTTTGATATATAACCACCGTTATATAAAGAGAAAACGCAGCGGAAAAGGTCAAAGCCGTTGCGTTTTCTAATGTCTTAAAAAACCTGCGTCGTAATTTTGCGCGCGCAAGGGGTATCCGCGTGCGATCAGCATCTCGCATTTGAGCGCCGCTAAGGTTGGGTGGGTATCGGTCAGCCGTGCAATCTCTTCGTTGGTTTTGCCCTCCTTGACGTAGGCGAGCATTTCCTCGTCCTCGATCAGAAGCTCGGCAAGAAAGAGGTTCGCCTCGTATTCGTGGCGCGAGGCGCGTCCGAAAAGCTCAAACTCCTGAAACGCCTGCTTTTCGGCGTACTCGCGGTGGAGCGCGTCGTGCCCAAGCTCGTGCCCGCAAACGATGCGCTTCTCACGCTCGGAGAGTGCGCCGTTTAAAAAGATGAAGCGTTTTCCCTCGATAACCCGATAAAAGCCCTTCAAATGCACGAGTCCCTCGGGATAAAGGACGTAAATTTCAAGAAGCCTTGCAATCCGAAGGGGGTCGCGCGTGCCGCATCGTAAAACAAGGCGCCGCACCCCCTCTGCAATCCGTGCAAGCTGCGGACGAGTCGGCTCTGTCATTTTTTATTCCCATATTTCGCATTCGAGCGCTTGGCGATCCAGTATGCCTCCGTGAGCGCCGCCATGATCCCGTCCTTTTCCTCCTCGTCGAGCTCGCCGCCCGCAAAGAGACCGCAGCATTCGCTCACGAGCGAGGCAACGTCACGCGCCGCCGCGCTTCCGCCGCGCTCTGCCGCGTCAATGACCAGAGCATCCGACTGATCAAGAAGCTCGGATGCCGAAATCCCAAGCGCCAAGGCGAGCTGTGAGACGGCTTCAAATTGCGAGGGACGTCTGACGCCTCCCTCCCAGTTCTGCAGAGTACGGAGAGAGATTCCCGAGAGCTCTGCCAGCTCCTTTTGCGAAAGCTTTTTCGCCGCTCTTGCGGCGCGGACGCGTTCTCCAAAGCTTTTTCCCTGTTGCATACTTCCTCCTCAAAAGACAAAAAACACCCACAATTTCGCATTTTACTATTGACAAAGTGTAAGAATGGGTGTATACTTGTTTTGCAAAAGACACCCGATGTTGCGTATATTGTACACGATATCGTCGGAAATGTCAATAGAAAAACGCAAATTAGGAGGATAAATTCATGGATCGGGTCATTTTACATTGCGATATGAATAATTTTTACGCATCGGTCGAATGTATGCTCAATCCCTCGCTTGCAGAGCTGCCGATTGCCGTTTGCGGAAGTGAGAGCGACCGACATGGGATTGTGCTTGCCAAAAACGAGAAGGCGAAGGCGTCCGGCGTGCGTACGGCAGAGCCGATCTGGCAGGCAATGCGAAAGTGCCCGAAGCTTAAGGTGGTTTCTCCGCATTTTGACGAGTACGTTCGGATCTCTCGCGCCGTTCGAAAAATCTACGAGCGGTATACCGATCTCGTTGAGAGCTTCGGACTTGACGAATGCTGGTTGGATTGCAGCGCCAGCGTGCGTCTGTTCGGATCGGGCGAGGAAATTGCAAGGGAGCTTCGCCGTGTCGTGAGGGAGGAGCTTGGACTGACGATTTCGGTCGGCGTTTCCTTTAATAAGGTATTTGCCAAGCTTGCATCCGATATGAAGAAGCCGAATGCTGTCACCGTGATCTCCAAGGAGAACTTCCGTGATGTCGCGTGGCCGCTTCCCGCCGAGACTCTGCTCGGCGTTGGCGGAGCAACCGGCGCAAGACTGAAGAGAATCGGCATCTCAACGGTCGGAGATCTTGCCGTGTTTCCCGAGGCGCCGCTTTACCGTTTGCTCGGGAGCGTGGGACGTGATCTGCGCCGCTTCGCGCTCGGACTCGATTTCTCAGCGGTTGAAGCGAAGGTTGACGAGAGTCCCGACCGTTCGCTCGGGCACGGAATTACGACGGCAGAGGATCTGACCACCTCGGCAGAAGTTGAAAGGCTGATTCTCTCGCTTACCGAGGAGATTGGGCATCGGCTTTTCCTCTATCACCGCCATGCGGAGGGGATCTCGGTTTCGGTACGTGATTCGCGCTTGCGCGTGAAGGAGTGGCAGTGTAAGCTCTCTTCTCCCACTCAAAGCGCACGAACGATCGCCAAGGAAGCCTGCGAGCTATTTAAGAAAAACTACGGCTGGGAAAATCCGCTTCGCTCGGTGACGGTTCGTGCGATTGGGCTTTCTGCCTCGGAGCTTGCGGGGCAGATCGGGATTTTCGATGACGAACGCGACTCCGGAAGAAACTCGCTTGACCGTACCGTGGAAGAGATCCGTCACAGATTCGGTCTCGGCGCCATCCGCTCGGCATCGCTCTTCGGAGGAGCGGGGAAGCGGAAGCTCCCGCAGCGCCGTGAGCGATGCGCGCTTCCCACCGGTATGCGCTTTTAAAAGATGAGATGAATCCAATACCGAATCGAAAGCGGCTTCGGTATTGGATTTTTCTTTTGGCTCCGAGAGGTGATTTCTCTTGATTTGTTTGGCAATCGGTGCTATAATTTGATTGAAGAACTCGAAAAAGTCTGAAGGAGAGCGAAAATATGAATATATTGCATCTGAAATATGCGGTTGAGGTCGCTCATCTCGGCTCTCTCAACAAGGCGGCGGAAGCACTTATGGTTGCACAGCCCAACATCAGCCGCTCCATCAAGGAGCTTGAGGCCGATCTTGGAATCACGATCTTTCAGAGAAGCGCGAAGGGAATGCTCCTGACTCCTGACGGTGAGGCGTTGATGGAGGATGCGCGCGATATTCTCCGCCGCATTGAAAAGATGGAGCAGTCCTATCGAGACGGTTCGCATAAGAAGCGGAAATTTTCGATTGCGGTTCCCCGTGCCTGCTATATCTCGGCGGCGCTGACTGCGTTTTCAAAAAGCCTCGGAGACACCGACGTTGAAATTTATTATAAGGAAACCAACTCCAAAAAAACGATCCGCAAGCTCCTTGAGAACGAGTATAAGCTGGGAATCGTCCGTTACTCGGAAAGCTACGATAAATATTATAAGACGATGCTTGAGGAAAAAGGGCTTGCCTGTGAGCTGATCGCGGAATTCTCCTACGTTTTGATTATGAGCCGCGACAACCCTCTTGCAAGGAAGGAGCGGATTACCTACGAGGATCTTGCATCGTATATCGAAATTGCGCATGCCGATCCCTACGTTCCCTCGCTTTCGATGTCAAAGGTATTCCGTGAGGAGCTGCCTGACCATATCGGACAACGGATCTTCGTTTTCGAGCGGGCAAGTCAGCTCGATCTGCTTGCCGAGAATCCCCGAACCTTTATGTGGGTCTCTCCCGCGCCCCCCTCGGTTCTTGAGCGCTACGGTCTTGTGGAGCGCAGCTGTGAGGGGAATAAGAAAACCTACAAGGACGTTTTGGTATTCCACCGCGGCTATAAGCTCACGCGGCTTGACAGAGATTTTATCACGGCGCTCTGTGAGGCAAGAAGAAAGCTTAAATAATGAAAATAACGAAGCGGAAGTCAAGCAACCGTGCCGAATGCAAAATGCATTCGGCACGGTCTTTTTTTAAATTTCAGAGGTATATCGGAATTCATAATACCCTTATAACATTTTCATAATTCCCAATCGCGGGAAAGTGTGTTAAAATATTAACAGACAAGCAAGAGGGAGCAAAAAAGCTCTCCGCCGCTTCGATGCGGTATGAACGTCAGTAAATAATTTTTAGGAGGACATAGAAATGGAACCCAAGGGCTACGAGATCGTTGACGGTGTAGAGGCGTTGCAGAACGCACTCGCGCGCGTCAGAGCGGCGCAGAGGATTTTTTCCACCTATACGCAGGAGCAGGTCGATAGGATTTTCCTTGCGGCGGCGTCTGCGGCAGATAAGGCACGCATCACCCTGGCGAAGCTTGCTGTTGAGGAAACGGGAATGGGCATCGTCGAGGATAAGGTTATCAAAAATCACTATGCGGCGGAGTACATCTACAACGCCTATAAGGAGACCAAAACCTGTGGCGTTATCGAGGAGGATAAGGCGTTTGGAATCACCAAGATTGCCGAGCCGATCGGCGTGGTTGCGGCGGTCATTCCGACGACCAACCCAACGTCCACCGCGATCTTCAAGTGCCTGCTCGCGCTGAAAACGAGAAACGCCATCATCATCAGTCCTCACCCCAGAGCAAAGGGCTGTACCATCGCGGCAGCTAAGCTGATTCTCGAGGCTGCCGTTGCGGCAGGCGCTCCCGAGGGCATCATCGCCTGGATCGACGTTCCCTCGCTTGAGATGACCAACACCGTCATGAAGGAGGCCGACATCATTCTCGCAACCGGCGGCCCCGGCATGGTGAAGGCGGCGTACTCCTCCGGAAAGCCGGCACTCGGTGTCGGCGCAGGGAACACTCCTGCCATCATTGATGAGAGCGCCGACGTCCTTCTTGCCGTCAACTCTATCATCCATTCCAAGACCTTCGATAACGGTATGATTTGTGCCTCCGAGCAGTCGGTGATCGTTCACGAGAGCATTTACGACAGCGTCAAGGCGGAGTTCGCTTTGAGAGGCTGCTATTTCCTCGATCCGATCGAGACCGAGAAGGTGCGCAAGACTATAATCATCAACGGCGGACTGAATGCAAAGATCGTCGGACAGAAGGCTGCCAGGATCGCCGAGCTTGCCGGCGTGACCGTTCCGGCAGGAACTAAGATTCTTATCGGCGAGGTGGAGTCGGTTGAGCTTTCCGAAGAGTTTGCACATGAGAAGCTGTCTCCCGTTCTTGCGATGTATAAGGTTAAGACCTTCGAAGAGGCACTCGATAAGGCGGATAAGCTCGTTGAGGACGGCGGCTTCGGTCATACCGCGTCGCTCTATATCAACGAGGTTACCGAGAAGGAGAAGCTTGCCGCATATGCCTCCAAAATGCGAACCTGCCGTATTCTCGTCAATACCCCCTCGGCACACGGCGGAATCGGAGACCTGTATAACTTCAAGCTTGCACCCTCGCTGACCCTCGGATGCGGCTCCTGGGGCGGCAACAGCGTGTCCGAGAACGTAGGAGTCAAGCATCTTATCAACATTAAGACGGTAGCCGAGAGGAGAGAGAATATGCTTTGGTTCAGAACCCCCCAAAAGGTTTATATCAAGAAGGGATGCCTGCCGATTGCGCTTGACGAGCTGAGAAGCGTTCGCGGCGCAAAGCGCGCGTTCATCGTGACCGACACCTTCCTCTATCAGAACGGTTATACCAAGCCGATTACCGACAAGCTCGATGAAATGGGTATCCGTCATGCGACCTTCTTTAACGTACAGCCCGACCCGACGCTTGCAAACGCAACCGAGGGCGCGGCACAGATGAGATCGTTTGAGCCCGACACCATCATTGCTCTCGGCGGCGGCTCAGCAATGGATGCGGCGAAGATCATGTGGGTTCTTTACGAGCATCCCGAGGCGGACTTCATGGATATGGCGATGCGCTTCATTGATATCCGCAAGAGAGTCTATACCTTCCCGAAGATGGGGGAGAAGGCATACTTTATCGCCATTCCCACCTCGGCGGGAACAGGCTCCGAGGTAACGCCCTTTGCCGTTATCACCGACGAGAAGACCGGTGTCAAGTATCCCCTTGCAGACTATGAGCTCCTTCCCAATATGGCGATCATCGACACCGATTTCCATATGTCGGCTCCCAAGGGGTTGACCGCGGCATCGGGCATCGACGCCGTCACCCATGCCGTCGAGGCGTACGCCGCAATGCTTGCAACCGACTATACCGACGGTCTCGCGCTCCGTGCGCTCAAGGTCATCTTCGAGTATCTTCCGAGAGCCTACGAGAACGGTCAGAATGACGTCGAGGCACGCGAGAAGATGGCAAATGCCGCCACGATGGCAGGTATGGCGTTTGCAAATGCATTCCTTGGCGTATGCCACTCGATGGCGCACAAGCTCGGTGCCTTCCACCATCTCCCGCACGGCGTTGCAAACGCGCTGATGATTGAGGAGGTTCTTCGCTTCAACGCAAGCGAGGCTCCTGCAAAAATGGGCACCTTCTCGCAGTACGATCATCCGCACACTCTGGCAAGATACGCCGAGATTGCCGACTATCTCGGCATCAAGGGCGCAAACGATACAGAGAAGCTGGAAGGGCTTATCCGCGCGATCAACGAGCTGAAGGCGCGTGTCGGCATTAAGGCAACCATCCGCGACTACGGAATCGACGAAAATGATTTTCTGCTGAAGCTTGACGATATGGTTGAGCAGGCGTTTGACGATCAGTGCACCGGTGCGAACCCCCGTTATCCTCTGATGAGCGAGATTCGTCAGATGTATCTCAACGCATATTACGGGAAGCACTTTGAAGAGGAGTTGATGCCTCCGACCGATCTCAGGGTTGCTACCCCCGACGCAATCAAAGCTCCCTATCGCAAGGGCAAAAAGGCGTAATGGCATCAGTGAAGGAGGATATAACGATGAATCTTGACAGAGTAATTGCAGTAAGAAACAACAAGACCGTTTACCGTGACGGAGACCGATGCATCAAGGTGTTCGACGCCAGCTACTCCAAGGCCGACGTCTTGAACGAGGCGCTGAATCAGGCAAGAATCGAGGAGACGGGACTGAAGATTCCGAAGATTCTCGAGGTAACCATGATCGACGGAAAATGGGCGATCGTTTCGGAGTATATCAAGGGAAAGACCCTTGCTCGCATCATGGAGGAGGATCCCGACAACAAGGAGAAATACGTCAACCTTCTCGTTGAGCTTCAGATGAGCGTTCATGAAAGGACCAGCCCTCTTCTTAATAAGCTGAAGGATAAGATGAGCCGCAAAATTGCCGAAACCGAGCTGGATGCGACTACCCGATACGATCTGCATACCCGTCTTGAGGGAATGCCAAAGCACAACAAGGTTTGCCACGGAGACTTCAATCCCTCGAATATCATCATTACCGAGGACGGTACGCCCTATATCCTCGACTGGTCCCATGCAACGCAGGGAAATGCCTCTGCCGACGTTGCCCGTACCTATCTCCTGTTCTGGCTTAACGGCGATCTCTCCGGCGCCGAGTATTATCTCGACACCTTCTGCCAAAGAAGCGGAACCGAGAAAAAGTACGTCCAGAAGTGGATGCCGATCGTTGCGGCGTCTCAGTCGGTAAAGGGCAATCCGAACGAGCGCGAGTTTTTGATGAGCTGGGTTGGCGTCGTCGATTATCAGTGATGCGACCTTGCCGAAGTGTAAGATTTTTGAATATTGTGAGGTAAAACGCTATGCTTAAAATTACGGTTTGTATCGGAAGCTCGTGTCATCTGAAGGGCTCTCGGCAGGTGGTCGAGCAGCTTCAATATCTGATTTCCGAAAACGATCTCGGCGAAAAGGTCGAGCTTGGAGGCACCTTCTGCATGGGCAAGTGTCAGCAGGGGGTTTGCGTAACGGTGAACGACACCTTCCACTCGGTTACCCCCCAGAGCGTCGGTGCGTTCTTCCGTGAGTGCGTTCTTGCCCGGGTGTAAGGATGCTGTTTGTACAGGTTTGCGTCGGCTCCTCCTGTCATCTGAAGGGCTCGCAGGATATCGTCGAGCTTTTTCGGGCGGCAGTCGAGGCACACCGTATTGAGGATGAGGTCGTGCTTTCCGGTTGCTTTTGCATCGGAAAGTGCAACCGCATCGGCGTGACCGTGCAGGTCAACGACGACGTTCACGTCGGCATTACGAGGGAGAACTTCCGAGAATTCTTCAAGAAACACGTTCTGGACGTCATCGAAAGCGAAAGGAAGTAAAAGGCCGTGGCAAATTGCTTGACGCTCAAAAAATCGAATTGCAAGAACTGCTATAAATGCATTCGCAACTGTCCTGTAAAGGCAATACGCTTTTCTGGAAACCAGGCCCATATCATCGGCAACGAATGCATTTTGTGCGGGCATTGCTTCGTCGTTTGTCCGCAGAATGCCAAGGAGATTGTGGACGGCACCGAAAAGGCGCGCGTGCTGCTCCAAAGCGGCGCTCCCGTCATTGCAAGCCTTGCGCCGTCCTTCGTTGCCAATTACGACGGTGTCGGTATTGAGGCGGTTCGCCGTGCTCTGAAGAAGCTCGGATTTGCCGACGTTGAGGAGACCGCTGTCGGTGCGACCATCGTTAAGACCGAGTACGAACGGATGCTTCGCGAGGAGGATCGGGACGTCGTCATTACCTCCTGCTGTCATTCGGTCAATCTTCTTATTCAGAAGTATTTTCCCGCCTTGCTTCCGTATCTTGCCGACGTTCTCTCGCCGATGCAAGCACACTGCAAGGATATCAAAAAGCGGATTCCCGGGGCAAAAACCGTTTTCATCGGTCCTTGCGTCGCCAAAAAGGATGAGGCCGACTATTATGAGGGACTCGTCGATGCCGTTTTGACCTTTGAGGAGCTGACCAATTGGCTTCGAGCCGAGCACGTTGAGCTCGAACGGGAGATGGACGTGACCGAAGAGAGCCGCGCGCGCCTGTTCCCGACGACGGGGGGCGTTCTCAAAACGATGGAGCAGGGGATTAACGGATATACCTATCTTGCGCTTGACGGCGTGGAGAACTGCATTGCCGCGCTTCGGGATATCGAGAGCGGAAGCATTCATCGATGCCTGATCGAGATGTCGGCGTGCGTCGGAAGCTGCATTGGAGGGCCTGTGATGGAAAAGTATCACAGCACCTCGCCAATCAAGGATTACGTAGCGGTTTCCGATTATGCCGGTACGCACGATTTCGCCGTTGATCAGCCTGATTCGCTGCATCTGAAAAAGCACTTTTCCGTCATCGAGCGCCGTCTTGCAAAGCCGAGCGAGAGCGAGATTGCGGCGGTGCTTCGCCAAATGGGGAAGTCGAAGCTCTCGGATGAGCTGAATTGCGGCTCCTGCGGCTACAATTCCTGTCGCGAAAAAGCGATTGCCATCATCCAGGGGAAGGCGGAAAGCTCAATGTGTCTGCCGTTTTTGAAGGATAAGGCCGAGAGCTTTTCGGATACGATCGTCAACAATACCCCGAACGGACTGATCGTTCTTAACGAAAATCTCGAGGTGCAGCAGATCAACAATGCGGCACGTAAGATTATGAATATCCGCGCCGCCTCCGACGTGCTCGGAGAGCCGGTCGTTCGGGTTCTCGATCCCACGCTGTTTTTGACGGTCAAAAACAGCGGCAGAACGGTCCGCGATCGCCGTACATATCTCGCTGAATATAAGAAATACGTGGAGCAGACCGTCGTGTACGATCCGGATTCCCGAATGCTCATCGGTATCATGCGCGACATCACCGACGAGGAGGCCGACCGTGAGAAAAAGGCGAGAATCAACAAGCGAACCGTCGAGGTTGCAGACTCGGTCGTTGAAAAGCAGATGCGGATCGTTCAGGAGATTGCCTCCTTGCTCGGCGAAACCGCCGCAGAGACCAAGATCGCTCTGACGAAGCTGAAGGAGTCGATCGACGATGAATGATTTGTGCGCCGAAATCGGCTATAAGAGCATCAATCACGTAGGCGAGGAGCTTTGCGGAGATCACGTTGACGTCGTTGAGGAGACCGAGGGCTCTACCGTCATCGTTCTGGCAGACGGACTTGGCTCGGGTGTGAAGGCGAGCATTCTCGCAACCCTCACCTCTAAAATCATTTCAACGATGATTGCGGCAGGACTTGCGGTTGAGGAATGCGTTGCAACCATTGCGGGCGCACTCCCCGTTTGCTCGGTGCGCGGCGTTGCATATTCCACCTTCACCATCATTCATCTTTTGAACAATCAAACCGCCGATATCATTCAGTACGACAATCCCCACGTTATCGTTATCCGCGATTACGAGCTGTACGATTATCCGAAAACCGAAATGAATATTGGTGGAAAAAAGATCTACAAATCCACGATTCGACTGCAAAAGGACGACGTTTTCATTGCGATGAGCGACGGCTGTCCCCATGCGGGCATGGGCGGAAAATACGATTTTGGCTGGAGGCGCGAGGAGATTGCCGAGTATATGCAGACGCTCGTTGCCGGAGGCTATACGGCGAAGAATCTCTCTACGATGCTGGTGGATGAATGCGACAGGCTTTACGGCGGCAAGCCGGGAGACGATACCACGGCGTGTGTCGTAAAGGTGCGTCAGCGAGAGCCGATGAACATTCTCTTCGGCCCTCCCTCAAGCCGCGACGATGCAAACCGCATGATGTCGCTCTTTTTCTCAAAGGAGGGAAAGCATATCGTCTGTGGCGGCACGACCTCAAGCATTGCCGCAAAGTATCTCGGAAAGCCGGTGGTCGCAAGTCTTTGCTTTGAGCGCAGCGACGTTCCGCCGATTGCCAAAATCGAGGGAGTTGATCTCGTAACGGAAGGGGTTATCACCATGAACAGGGTGATCCAGTATGCCAAGGACTACCTCGGCGAAAATCTACTCTACGAGGATTGGAATTTCAAAAAGGACGGTGCTTCTCTGATTGCACGGCTTCTTTTTGAGGAAGCAACCGACATCAACTTTTACGTGGGCAGAGCAGTCAACCCCGCTCATCAGAACCCCGATCTTCCGATCAATTTCAACATCAAAATGAATCTTGTCGAGGAGCTTTCCACTTGCCTGAAAAAAATGGGCAAGCGCATCAAGGTCAGTTATTTTTAAGGATCACTCTAAGGAGGCACGAAGTGCGTAAATTCGACACAAAGGTACAGCATCTGAAATATAAGGTTCTGCGTGAGGTTGCACGCCTGGCGTGGGAGGATCGGCTTCTTGAGAACATCATAGACGTGCCGAAAAAGCTTGTTCCGGGCAACGAGCCGACGATGCGCTGCTGCGTCTACAAGGAGCGTGCGATCCTTGCCGAGCGTGTCAAAATTGCCATGGGCGGCAATCCGAACGATCCGAACGTCATCGAGGTCATCGAGATTGCGTGCGATGAGTGTCCCGTCGGCGGCTTTGAGGTAACCAACGCTTGCCGCGGTTGCCTTGCACACCGTTGCGAGGACGTCTGTCGCTTCGGTGCGATCTCCTTTGATCAGAATCACGTTGCGCGGATTGATAAGTCAAAGTGTAAGGAGTGCGGCGCTTGCGCCAAGGTTTGTCCTTATACCGCGATCGTCAGCCGTAAGCGTCCGTGTCAGAACGCATGCAAGGTGAAGGCGATCTCGATGAACGATGCGAAGGCGGCGCGGATCGACTCTGACAAGTGCATCCGATGCGGAGCGTGCGTGTACCAATGCCCGTTCGGTGCAATCATGGACAAATCCTATATGGTCAATGCAATCGACATCCTGAAGAAGAGCGAGCGCAACGCCAGCGGCAGAGGCGATAGGGTTTATGCTCTCGTCGCTCCTTCCATCTCGAGTCAATTTACCTACGCGAAGCTTGGTCAGGTCGTTACCGGTCTCAAAAGGCTCGGCTTCCACGACGTGATCGAAGCGGCGCTCGGTGCCGATATGGTAGCGATGTCCGAGGCAAGAGAGCTTGCCGAAAAGGGGCTTCTGACAAGCTCCTGCTGCCCCGCCTTCGTGCGATACGTCAAGGAGAGCTTTCCGAGTCTCGCAAAGCACGTCTCTCACAACCGCTCTCCGATGGCGGAGCTGGCAAAATACATCAAGGAAAGCACCCCGAACGCCAAGGTGATCTTCATCGGTCCCTGCACAGCAAAGAAGGCAGAGGCACAGCTTGAGGAGGTCAGGCCCTACGTCGACACCGTTCTGACCTTTGAGGAGCTGCAGGCACTCTTCGACAGCCGCGACCTCAACCTTGCCGAGCTTGAGGAGGGCGTTCTCGATAACGCTTCCTATTTCGGCCGTATCTTTGCCCGTAGCGGCGGTTTAACCGATGCGGCGGCTCAGGCGATGCGGGAGCAGGGAATCGACTTTGAGATAAAGCCGGTGGTCTGCGACGGAATCGAGGCGTGCCGAGCAGCACTGCTAAAGCTGACCCGTGGCTCGTTTGACGGAAACTTTATCGAGGGAATGGCGTGTATCGGCGGATGCATCGGCGGTGCCGGATGCCTAACGCACGGCGAAAAGAATAAAGCCGAGGTCGATCGGTACGGCCGTGAGGCACTCGAAAAAACGATTGGAGACGCTGTTTCTCTTCTGAAATAACAGAAAACGAAAAAGGATACCGCGGCGGATGCCGCGGTATCCTTTTTTACAATATCAGAAATTCCTTCCAGCAAAGCCCCAATGCTCGACCTCGGCGTACTTGACGTAAACGCCGTCGGGGGCAACGCCGAGCACCTCGCCGAGAATCTCTGTCAGGCGCGCCGTCAACGCACGGTAGGCGTCGGGGGTCGATTTTCCGTAGAGCTCAACCTCAAGCATTGCGAGAGGACGGCTCCCGTCTCCCGCAAGCGAAAGCGAGGCGTTTTCCTCAATATCCACCATCAGCCATCGCTCGGTTTTTCCGGGCAGGATGGAGATTGCCTCTCCGTACAGCCGCCGAAGAAGCGCGGTTTTTTCCTCGTTTACGGGCGTATTCACCTTGGTACGCAAATAGGGCATTGCAAAACCTCCTTGCAAAAAAGCATTTTTCGGGTACGATCATTGTACCACGGTTTTTTCTGTTTGTAAAGGGATAGCTCTTTCGTTTCGGTGGCATACTGTCAAAAAACGGAGGAGAAGGAAAATGGGTGAAATCGTGGTAGTGGGCGCAGGGGTTGCGGGCATGACCGCGGCAATCTGCCTTGCCGAGGCAGGACGGCGCGTAACAGTTCTTGAGAAGACCGATCGGGTTGGGGGGAATCTTTGCGGATGGAAGCGATCGGGCTGCTTGATCGACAACTGCCTGCATTGGCTTTGCGGAACGCGGCGAGGAACGCCGCTTCGCTCGCTCTGGGAGCGGATCGGCTTGCTCGAGGAGTCGAGCGTGCTTCGTAAAACGCCCTATTTTTACCGCTCCGTCGGCTTCGGGGCGACGCTTTCGTTTTGGCGGGATCTTGAACGTACCGAACGGGAGATGCGTTTGATTTCTCCCGAGGACAGAAAGGAGACGAGGCGCTTTATCCGTGCCGTTTCGGCTCTGCGCGCAGGGGGAGACCCTCTCTCCCGTGCCGCAACGCTTGCTGGCTATGCGCCGCTTTCGCTCGGTAGGCTCGCCTTGCGATTTCGGCATCCCCTTCTTCGCGCGGCGCTAACGGACTATATCGGAGGAGAATTTTCTTCTCTCGGGCTTCTGTTTGCGTACGCCGCCTACCTTGACGGCAATGCGGATCTTCCGAGCGGCGGCTCGGTTGAGGCAGCAGAGCGGCTTGAGAGACGCTTTCTCTCGCTCGGCGGAAACATTGAGAGAAACAGTCGCGTGACGCGCGTTTTGATCGATCGTGCTCGCGTGCATACGCTTCTTTGTGCGAGCGGAAGAGCCTATCCTGCCGAGACGGTGATCTTTGCATGCGATCCGCACGTAACCTTCGGAAAGCTTCTCAAAAGAGAATATGCTCCGAGAGCTCTCGAAAAGGGGGATTTCGGACGGGGGTATCCGACTGTTTCTTCGATTCATGCGGCATTTTCGGTTAATACCGCGGACCTTCCGTTCACCTCAACCGTCTGCATTGACGGCAGAGCCGGATGCCACGCAGCTCGTGCGAAGGGGCGCATGGCGGTTCGTGCATTCGATCATGAGCCCGGGTTTGCACCTCAGGGCAAGACGGTTTTGCAGGTCATGCTCTTCGTCGACGGAACCGAGTCGGATGCATGGATCGCGCTTGCCGAGCGGGACCGTTCCGCCTACGTGCGTGAAAAGGAGCGCTTTGCCTCGGACGTGACGGCGGCTCTCGTTGAGGCATTCCCAACGCTTAGGGAGAGTCTGACACTTCTTGACGTATGGACTCCCTCCACCTATTGCCGCTACACCGATGCCTATCGGGGCGATTATATGGGATACGTCCTCGTCGGCGGTCGGATGCCGCTTCGTCTGCCGACAAAAATCAAGGGACTGAAAAATGCCTATCTGGCGAGCGGCTGGCAGAGCATGCCAAGCGGTCTTCCGAGCGCGGCGCGGGCAGGAGAGAGAACTGCGGCGAGAATCCTTGCAAGGGAGCTTGAGGCACAACCGCATCAATACCCACGAAAAAGCCGTGTCGGGTATTGACATCGGGAGTCGGATATGCTATAATAACGGTATAAAAGATAGAGGCGCACCCGACAAGAGTAGGACGGGCGTTCCCGACGCGGGATTCGTTTGAAAGGGGAGGGTGCCGAAGCATCGGTTGCGGCGTCGCGCTTCCTATGCTGGTTCGGCGGATAAAATCCGTCTGACTGTCGCTTTTTGCGGAGAGCTATCGGTTGCCGTTTTTCTTACGGAGTGATGCCGGTGTGCTGTTTGCATATCGGCTTTTTTATTTGATTTTTGGAGGGATAAACAGTATGAAAAAGCAGATTTTTAAAGGGATTGCCACTGCCCTGATCACGCCCTTTCGCGACGGAACGGTGGATTATGACGCCCTTGGCAGGATTATCGATTTTCAGATCAATGCGGGGATCAATGCGCTCGTGGTCTGCGGTACGACCGGAGAGGCGTCTACTTTGACAGACGAGGAGCATCGCGAGACGATTGCGTACGCCGTGCGCCGCGTTGCCGGACGCATTCCCGTGATCGCCGGAACCGGCTCCAACGATCAGGAATACGCTCTTGAATTGACACGCTACGCCTGCGACCAGGCGGGCGCCGACGGCGTCCTGCTCGTGACACCCTATTACAACAAGGCAACGCAGGGCGGGCTCATTAAAATGTATACGCAGCTTGCCGATGCGGCATCCAAGCCCGTCGTGCTTTATAACGTGCCCTCGCGTACAGGTGTCAACATTGAACCGACAACCTACGCCGCTCTTGCCGAGCATCCGAATATCGTCGCCTTCAAAGAGGCGAACGGTAATCTTTCGAAGATCGTCGAGACGGTTGCCCTTGTCGGAGACAAGCTTGCGTTGTATTCGGGTAACGACGATCAGATCGTTCCTCTGATGTCGCTCGGCGGCATCGGCGCTATTTCGGTGCTCTCGAATATTCTTCCCGCCGAGACTGTGGAGATCTGCGATCGCTTCTTCCGTGGGGATATCAAGGGCAGCGCCGCCCTGCAATGCCGCTATCATGCACTCATCAGCGCTCTGTTCTCGGAGGTGAATCCGATCCCCGTCAAGGCAGCGATGTCGGCGATGGGCTACGGCGAGAATTCGCTTCGTCTGCCTTTGACCGAGATGGAGGCGGCGCATGAGCGCGTGCTTCTTGATCTGATGCGGAAGGCGGGTCTTTCGGTATGAAGATTATTCTGAACGGAGCGGGGGGGAGAATGGGTGCCGAGGTCAGACGCCTGCTCGAGACCGGCGCGTGTGGCGCCGAGCTCGTCTGTGCCGTCGATGCTTCGGGCGCTCAGGGGATGCCGACCTCTCTTTCTGAATATACGGGTGAGGCGGATTTGATCATTGACTTTTCTCACCGAAGCGCCACGGCGGCTCTGACCGAATATGCCGTTTCGCGAGGGCTCCCGGTCGTCATCGCAACGACGGGGCAGAGCGAGGGGGAGCTCGCCATGATCCAGCGTGCGGCGGCATCGGTTCCCATCTTCTTTTCCGCCAATATGTCGATCGGGATCGCCGCGCTCATCCGTGCGGCAAAGGCAGTTTTATCGGTTTATCCCGATGCCGATATTGAGATTGTCGAGACGCACCACAACCGCAAGCTCGATGCACCGAGCGGAACGGCTCTGATGATCGCAAGATCGCTTTCCGAAATCCGCCCGGGCAGCTCGTTTCAGTACGGTCGCGGCGGGCAGAAGAAACGCGAGAAGAGCGAGATCGGCATTCATGCTGTCCGAATGGGTAACGTCGTCGGAACGCACGAAATTCTGATCGGTACCGATACCGAGACGATCACCTTAAAGCACGAAGCACATAGCCGTGCGCTCTTTGCAGACGGTGCGATTGCGGCGGCGGCGTTCCTTCTGACGCGTCCCGCAGGTCTTTACGCCATGTCCGATCTCGTTGAGAGCTGAAAGTGAGGAAAACCCCTTGAACATCTGCCAAGAAAACCGAACGGTGCTGCATTCTAACGTTACCGTAGGCGAAAACGGCCATCTTTTCTTTGCCGGCCACGATACGGTCGAGCTCGCAAAGGAATACGGAACGGCGCTCTACTTGATGGACGAGAACCGTATCCGTCAGCGCTGCCGCCTGTTTCGCGCGGCCATGAGCGAGTATTTCGGCGGCGAGAGCGGACCGCTCTTTGCCGGAAAATCCTTCTGCTGCCGCGATATCTATCGCATCATGGCAGAGGAGGAGATGCGCATTGACCTCGTTTCCCCGGGCGAGCTGCATACCGCGCACGTTGCGGGCTTCCCGATGGAGCGTGCGTATTTTCACGGAAATAATAAGACCGATGCCGATATCGCGTTTGCGATCGCTTCGGGGGTCGGATTCTTCGTTGCCGATAACCGCGAGGAGCTGGACGCCATTGAACGGGAGGCAAGCGCGGTGGGGATCCGTCAGAGGATTCTGCTTCGCGTGACCCCGGGCATTGATCCCCATACGCACGCCGCGATCACGACGGGAACCGTTGACTCCAAATTCGGACTCCCGATCGTTACGGGACAGGCTCTTCGGCTTGCCGCCTATGCGCTCTCGCTTTCGCACGTCGAGCTTGTCGGCTTCCATTGTCATATCGGCTCTCAGATTTTTGACACCACCCCGTTCCTTGATGCCGCGGACGTTATGCTTCGCTTCCTCTCTGACGTTCGCGCCGTCCTCGGCTTTACCGCCCCGACTCTGAATCTCGGCGGCGGATTTGGAGTTCGATACGTCGAGAGTGATCCCGAGATCCGTTACGAGGCGGTTCTCTCTGCGGTTGCGCAGCGCGTACGAGAAACCTCGGCTGCGCTTGATTTCCCGATGCCGACGGTTCTGATCGAGCCGGGCAGAAGCATTGTAGCCGACGCAGGCATGACGCTCTACAGTGTCGGAAGCGTTAAGACCATCCCCGACTTCCGAAGCTACGTTTCGGTGGACGGCGGCATGCCCGACAACCCCCGATACGCGCTCTACGGCTCGGCTTATACCGTCATCAACGCCTCGCGTGCCGATGCACCTCTCGATCTTGTCGCAACGGTTGCGGGAAGATGCTGTGAGAGCGGCGATATTCTGCAGGAAAACGTTTCGCTTGCCACCCCCGTGCGCGGCGACGTTCTTGCCGTTCTCGTAACGGGTGCGTACAACTACTCAATGGCGTCGAACTATAACCGTATTCCGCGCCCGCCCGTTCTGATGCTCTCCGACGGCGGTGTGCGCGTAGCCGTGCGCCGTGAGACCTACGACGATCTTCTTTCCTTGGATACGTAAGCTTCCATACAGCTTTCGATAAAAAGAGGCGGCTGTCTCCAATGCAGGTGTTGCATGGGGACAGCCGCTTCGCGTTTATTTCCGATAATTTGGGAAAAGCCGAGAGGCGTAGCGCCGGAGCAAAAAGAGCAAGGCGAGTCCGAGTAAGCCCGAGGAAAGAAGCTCGCTTATGCCGATCGACAGGAAGAGGAACAAAAGCGCCTCGGATGCCGCGTAAACGTAGCGAAGAACAAAGGGGATGATCACGGTGTTGGAAAGAATATTCGGAATCGGAACGAGATAAGGATTTCTCCGAACGAGATAGGCGAGGATGGCACCGATCAGGGTTGCGAGCGTTCCGAAAACGACGTCCCAAGGCGCACATCCGCCAATGAGATTCGAAAGCAGACACCCGACGGTCAGTCCCGGGATGGCGGCAGGGGTGAAATAGGGGAGCACGGCAAGCGCCTCGGAGAGCCTCAGCTGGATGATACCGCTCGAAAATTCCAGGGTTAAAAGGGTAAAAAGCAGGTAGAGGGCGGCGATTGTTGCCGCCTGTGCGAGATACAGGGTGCGATGGCTCGATTTCATTTCAGGACTCCTTAGTTTTGTTTTAGGTGAGGATGTTGCGAACTCACCAAGGACTATTATAGCAGAATTGATCCGCTTTTTCAATGCTTTTTTGAAATCGCTGTATAATCTTTCAAAATTCGGGAAATCATAGAGCATCAAAACTGCTTGGAGGAAACAACCTTGAAAACCACCGTTGCCTGTATGCTTACTCTCTTCATCTCGGCTCTTTTGCTTTCGGCGCTTCCCATTCGCGGTGAGGAGGAGATCTACCGAGACGTAATCCGTCTTCACGTTCTCGCTGCCTCCGATTCGGAGGAGGACCAGCTTAAAAAGCTCCGTGTTCGCGATGCGATTCTCGCGGAATATGCCGAGCCTCTTGCTTCTGCCGGAAGCCGCGAGGCGGCAGAGGCGATGCTCGACGCACCGATGCTCGAACGAATCAGGCAGACCGCCGAAAGCGTCCTTGACGGCGACCGCGTGTCCGTTTGCTTTTCGGTTGAGCACTATCCGACCCGTATTTACGGAGATTTTTCTCTCCCCGCGGGCGAATACCTCTCGCTTCGCATTCTGATCGGAGAGGGAGAGGGGCAGAACTGGTGGTGCGTGCTCTATCCGCCGCTTTGTACGGCCGGTGCGATCAAGGATATGGATTATGCCCTGAGCGACGCTGAATACGATTTGATTGCCGCCGAGTCGAAGGGCTATCGCATTCGTTTCAAGGCGCTTGAGCTTCTTTCGGCGATCTTCGGTCGGTAAAAGAAGTGAAGAAACGGTAAAATTATCGCGTATTCTCTTGCAAGTTTCGTCGCTTCGTGCTATGATGTAGACGTAGTCAAAGGAAATTCTGTTTAGCGGTGACGAGGGGATATGAGATCATGTACGATTTAAGGTCATCATCTGTTTGCAAGCGCTCAAGTGAAGGCGAGAGACCGCTTTCTCTGCCTTTGATGCTTTTTGCGTTGCTCGTCATTCTGTTTTTGAGCTCATCTCTTCAGACGGCGCTCCTGCTCCCGGCTTTTTTCATCTCCGAATACCGTGTTATTTTTGGTATGGGCGAAAGCGAAAGCTTCCTTGAAGAGCTTTTGTTGTGCTTTGAGGGCTTTATCCAAAGCGACGTCGGTCTTTTGATTCAGCTTCTTTCCACTGCCTTTACGGTGGTGCTTACGCTGGTTCTTTGCACTGTCCTTCTCAAGCGCCGTCCCGCTTCTCTTGCGCTTTGCAAAAGGGGAGCCGCCCTGCATTACCTTCTCGGCCTGGTCCTTGGCGGTGCGCTTTTTGCGGCGTGCTTCGGAGTTGCTTCGATCAACGGATCGCTCAAGCTGCTTGGCATCGCCTCTCCCGTCAAGGTCGGGATGATTTTGCTTCTTTTTGTCGGATACGTCGTGCAGGCAGCGTCCGAGGAGATTTTGTTCCGAGGCTTTCTGATGTGCGATCTGGCGCGGCGCTTCTCGCCCGTCACGGCGGTTCTGCTGAGCTCCGCCGTCTTTGCGACCGCGCATTTTTCAAATGCCGGAATCGGTCCGATTGCCGTGTTAAATCTCTTTTTGTTCGGCGTATTTGTGTCGCTTTGGGTTCTGCGAACCGGCAATCTTCTCGGTGCCTGTGCGATTCACACAGCGTGGAATTTTACCGAGGGGCACGTTTTTGGCTGCCGCGTGAGCGGATTCGTTGCGGATAGCACCGTTTTTCATTGTGATGCGCTGACCTCGCTTTCGCTGACCAACGGCGGAGCGTTCGGTCCCGAGGGCGGTGTTGCCGTGACGGTCGTTTTTCTCATCGTCATCGTTCTCTTGCTCGTGTTTCCCTCTCGAAAAGAAAAGCAGCGAGGCTAATTCAGTCAGCCTCGCTTGTTTTGCGGTCAATAGAAAGGAGAATGCTCTTGCGTCGTTTGATCTTTACCCGTTATCTTCGTGTTTCGCTCTGCCTTTTTGGAGGGGCGCTTGCTCTTTTTTTGCTTTCGCTTTGCTCTCCTGTCCTTGCGGACGTCGTCAATTTCTATCTCGGCGGGATTCTTCGCGCCGTTCCGACAACGATTTCTGCGCTCGCTCCCATCTCGGTTATCGAGATTCTGTTGCTTTTTGCCGTTCCCGCCGCCGTTTGTCTTTTGATCTTTCTGATTCGCCGAATCCGAGACACCAAGCTCGTTGCGCGTGTCGTGTCGCTGATGCTGACGGGGGCGCTTCTGCTTCTGTCAAGCTATCTTGTGACGGTCGCCTGCGGATACCGCACGACACCGCTTGCCAAAAAAATGTCGCTTCCGGAAACCGAGGTCACGGTTGAAACGCTCGACCGTGCCGCGCGGGCGTTGCTTTCGGAAGCGAGAGCCTTGGAAGGCGAGCTTGTCCGAGACGAAAACGGCGCGTCTGTCATGCCGTTTACCTACGACGAGCTATCGCACGAGCTCTCGCAGGCGTATCAAGCGATGAACGATCGGTACGCACTTACGCCGCCGTCGGCTTCTCGTATTAAGCCCGTGCTTCTCTCGGATTTGATGAGCCGCGCGCGGTTCGCCGGAATTTGGTCCTACGTAACGGGGGAGACGAACGTCAACGTCAATCCCCCCGACTACTGCATCCCCTTTACGGCGGCACATGAAATGGCGCATCAAAGGGGTGTGGCGCGTGAGGATGAGGCGAGCTTCGTTGCATTTCTTGCGCTCTCCTGCGCAGAGTCCCCCTATCTGCGCTATGCAGGGTACGTCGGGCTCTTTGAATACGTCGCCTCGGCACTCGCGGAGCTTGACGGAGATGCCTATCGGGCACTCGCCGTCGACGGTTTGCTCACCAAGGAGATCGTATCCGAGATGCAGGCCTATAACGAATACTATTTCCGTACCGAGGACAGCGTGATTTCCGGGGTAGCGGGGAGCGTCAACGACGCCTATCTGAAGCTCAACGGAACGAGTGGCGAGACGAGCTACAGCGAGGTCGTTTCTCTTGCCGTTGCTTTCTTTGCGTGTGAATAGAATGCTCTGAACCGAGCCGAGCCTCTTTTCATATGCTGGTATCAAGCGAAGGAGTTTGATATTGGCTATGAAAACACTCAGGATTTCCGGTGCAAGACCTCTGGTGGGGGAGCTCGTTGTTTCGGGCTCCAAAAATGCAGCGTTGCCGATCCTCGCGGCAACGCTTTTGGTTGGCGGGACGGTTGAGCTCGTCGGACTCCCCGAGATCAGCGACGTTTCCGCAATGCTTGACCTTCTTTCCCTGCGCGGTGTTTCGGTTGAGCATCTCGAAAGAGGGCGCTACCGCCTTTGCTCCGATGGGGCGTCTCCCACGTCCGAGACCTTTCCCGAGGATGGGCGCCTGCGTGGCTCTATCTACCTTCTCGGCGCGGGACTTGCGGCGCATCGGAGGAGTGCGGTCGGGCTTCCCGGAGGATGCAACTTCGGAGAGCGGCCGCACGATCTGCATTGTTATGCGCTTCGGGCGCTCGGTGCAAGCATTGATGAAAGCGCGGATGGCTTATACGCCGTTGCCGAGCATCTCGTCGGAGGGGAGATTTGCCTATCCTATCCTTCGGTTGGGGCGACGGTCAATGCCATCCTTGCCGCGACGAGAGCGGAGGGGAGAACCGTCATCCGCGGTGCTGCAAAGGAGCCCCACGTCCTTGATCTCATCTCGTTTCTCACTCGCTGCGGTGCGAGAATCCGTCTGCCGGGAGACGGGGTTGTCGTCGTTTGGGGCGTTCATCGGCTTTGCGGAACGACCTACCGCGTGATGCCCGATATGATTGAGGCGGGAAGCTATCTGCTCATGGCAGCGGCAACGCAGGGGGCGCTTCGTTTGCGTTGCGCTCCGCTCGATCAGCTTTCCTCGCTTTTGCCGTTGCTTGCAGAGTCGGGCTGCTCCCTGACGCAGATTCGGGGGGATGGGATCACGATCAGAATGTCGGGGCGTCCTCGGGCGGTTTCCGTAAGGACCGCGCCTTATCCCGGCTTCCCGACCGATTTGCACCCTCAGCTTGCGGCGTATCTTGCAACCTGTGACGGCGAAAGCCTTATCACCGAGACGGTTTTTCAAAATCGATTTCGCTATCTGGAGGGGCTCCGTGCATTCGGGGCAAACGTCGTTTGCGAGGACGGCACTGTTCACGTCTTCGGTCGGCGGCGTCTTTACGGCGCCCGCGTAACGGCACCGGATCTGCGTGCCGCCGCTGCCTATCTCACCGCCGCGATGGCGGCAGAGGGGGAGTCGTTGCTCCTTGGAGCCGAGCTTCTGTATCGCGGCTACGAGGCGCCGCTTCGCAAGCTTCGGCGCCTTGGCGCCGTTATCTCGGACGGCGCCGTCTGACGCGCCGCTTCGTTGCGAGAAAGCCGCCGAGCAGTCCGAGAATCGGAACGAGCGAAAGCGACAGAAGCCGAAAGGAGAGGACGTCGCCCGTTCCCGACAGCGAGAGTCCGAGTCCGAAAAGGAGCACCGAGATTCCCATGCCCGAAAGCAGTCCCATCAGCGCTCCGCTTTTGCCGTAGCTCCGTGCGGCGAAAAAGCCCGAGGAGAGTGACAGGAGCGTGAGAAGAAGGGTGGCATAGATCGAAAGCCCTGCGCGCGGATCGCTTGATCGGTAGGCGATTGCGGCAAGCAAAAGCAAAAGCGGTATCGCCCCGAGGAGCGAAAGTCCCCATGCCGACAGCAGAGAGGAAAGGATCGTCCTTTGCCGACGCTTGCGTGCGTTCTTTTGGGATATACGCATAGAAAAACCTCCGGAATATACTTGTCAGTTGAGTATATTCCGGAGGCTTATTCATATAGAACCGACGGTCAGTCCTTTTTCTCTTCGTTCGACTCGGTCTCCGTCAATTCGGGGACTGCCTCAAAATCTGCCGTTTCGGGGTCGCCCGTCTCAAGCTCGGGCGCCTTGGTACCCTTTGCATCCTTGAGCTTCGCCTTTTCGGCGGCCTTTCTGACCGACTTCGGAGCGCTGATCGACTCTGCGGCGGGAACGTCCACACGCGCAATTGCCGTTTTGAGGAAGCGGATTTTGGTGCGCTCGCGCGAGGTCTCAATCACGACGGTCTCTTCCTTGATGCTGACGATCTGACCGATGATGCCCGAGGTCGTCGTTACCTCGTCTCCAACGGTAAGGTTGTCAAGCATCTGACGGGTTTCGTTCTCTCTTTTTTTGTTTGAGCGGCTCATAAAGACGAAAAAGAGCAGGAGCACGCCGATCATAATTAAAGTAGCCATGATCTGTTCCTTTCAAAAATTCAATTACCATCATTATACTTTCATTTTTTGAATAAGTCAAGAAATATTCTCCTGTTTTTTAAGAATTTTTGAAAAACTGTCCCTGTATATTTGACATTTTACAAAAAAAGTGATATAATAGGGTCGATTTTGTTATCACCGTATGAAAGGAAAGCGCCTTCATGAACCGAAACGTGATCATTGCATCCGACAGCACCTCGGATCTCAGCTCCGAGCTGATTGCTCGGTATCAGATCCGAATTCTGCCTTTGACTGTCAACCTGGCGGATCGGCAATACACCGACGGAGTCGATATTTCCCCCGAGGATATCTATCGCCACTACGAGGAGCAGCACGAGCTTCCCAAAACGGCTGCGCCTAACCTCGGCGCATTTCAGGCCTTTTTCGAGGATCTGACGAGAGACGGAAGCGAGGTCGTATTCTTTACGATCAGTTCAACGATGTCCTCAACCAACAGCAACGCTCGCCTTGCCGCAGAGGAGTTTTTGGGGGTGCATGTTGTTGATACGAAAAATCTTTCCACCGGCGGCGGCCTTCTCGTTCTGCGTGCCGCCGACCTCAGAGATGAGGGAAAGAGTGCGGCGGAGATCGCCGAAATCTGCTCGGAGCTTACACCGCTCGTCGATGCTTCGTTCGTTATCGACAATTTGGAGTTTTTGCATAAGGGCGGGCGTTGCTCGTCAATTGCCGTGTTTGGCGCCAATCTTCTGCAGCTCAAGCCCTGCATCGTCGTTAAGGGCGGCTCGATGACGGTCGGGAAGAAGTATCGTGGAAAATTCGCTTTAACCCTTGAAAAATACGTCGTGGACCGTCTCGGCGACGGCTCGGACGTCGAGCTTGACCGCGTCTTCGTAACGCATGCGGGGTGTGACGAGGCTTTGGTGGATGCGGTTGTGCGGCAGGTTTCCGCCGTCTGTCCCTTCCGCGAGGTTCTGATCACGCGCGCGGGATGTACCGTTTCCTCGCATTGCGGCAGAAATACGCTCGGTGTGCTTTTTATCCGAAAGGGAAAAAACGAATGAAGAAAGTAGGAGCGTTCGCATTGTCGTGCGAACGCTCCTTCCTTTTAAAAAAACAGGAGAGAATGATGAAAAAAATCCAAGCTATATTTTGGGTAATGTTTAAAATCGGAGCTTTTACCTTCGGCGGAGGATATGCGATGCTCGCCCTGCTTGAAAATGAGTTCGTTACGAAACGGGGATGGCTTGAAAGAGAGGAATTCCTTGATCTCGCAGCAATCGCTGAATCCACGCCGGGGCCGATCGCAATCAATGCGGCGACTTACATCGGATATCGGCAGAAGGGCTTTTTCGGTTCGCTTGTCGCGACGCTTGGGATCTGTCTGCCGTCCTTTGTCTCTATTTATCTCATTTCGCTTTTCTTTGATGCATTCCTTGCTCTTCGATACGTGCAGTACGCGTTTTTCGGCATCCGTATCGGTGTCATTTACTTGATCTTTTCGGCAGGATTCCGTATGTTGAAAAAGATGAAAAAGGATGCTTTGAGACTTGTTCTGTTCAGCGTAACGCTGGTAGGCACGCTTTTGCTGGCGCTTCTTTCGGTCAAGCTTTCAACGGTTGTTTGGATTTTTGGTGGAGGAAGCATAGCGTTGATGCTCTATTTCCTTCGCTTGATGCCGAAAGGGAGGGCGATGAAATGATTTGTCTTGAGCTGTTTTTCGTCTTTTTTTCGATCGGCTCCGTTTCCTTTGGCGGCGGATACGGGATGATTTCATTCATGCGCGAGCAGGTGCTTTCGCACGGCTGGCTATCGGAGAGTCGGCTGCTCGACATGATTGCGGTCTCCGAGTCCACCCCGGGTCCCATCGCGGTCAATATGGCAACCTTCATCGGCTCTGCTCGCGGTGGGATGCTCGGTGCTGCCGTTGCAACGCTCGGTGTTGTTTTGCCATCATTTTTGCTGATTCTTTTTATCGCTTCGCTTATGCAAAGGCTTATGCGTTATGCTCCTGTCAAGGTCTTTCTTTCGGGGCTTCGTCCGAGTGTCGTTGCTTTGATTCTTTCAACCGCGATTCTCCTCGTTCTTGGAACTCTTTTCGGGGTTTCTGCTTTTTCGGACGTGCCAAGGACCGACGGTCGCGGCCTTGCCGTTCTGCTTGTGCTCGCCGTCATTTCCTTCGCTTATCGGAAAACGCGCAAAAAAGCTGCTCCGCCGATCCCTTTGATCCTATGCTCCGCAGTGCTCGGAATCCTGTTTTACGGCGTGATTTGATGTGTTTTTACAAAAAAAGTGAGTGTGTTTCGGAAAATGTATCAAAAAATATATCAAGGCACTTGCTTATAACGTTGCGTGATATTGTAGAATAACAAGAGAAAGGAGGTGATCTGCCGTGCGATATACGACGGGAGAGCTCGCGAAGCTCTGCGGTGTTTCGGTGAGAACCGTGCAGTATTACGACGAGCGGAGAATTCTTGCCCCAAAGGAGCTTTCCGAGGGTGGAAGGCGGCTTTACGGTGAGGAGGATGCAAAACGGCTTGAGCTGATCTGCTTTTTGCGAGAGCTCGGGCTTTCCATTTCCGCGATTGCCGAGCTGCTCTCGGACGAGAGCTCGGAGGATACCGTGTCGTTGCTGCTTGACCGACAAAAAGAGAAGCTGCTCGGCGAGCTCTCGGAATGCAAGGAGAAGCTCGATCGGATTGAGGCCGTTCGCCGAACGGTGAAGCGATGTGAGAGCCAAAGCCTTGAGGCGGTGGGGGATGCGGCGATTGCCGTAAGACAAAGGAAGAAGCTGACGCGAGTACGGCTGCTTGCCTTGGCGGCAGGTCTTCCGCTGAGCGTTTGGCAATGGGCGTCGATTGTCCTTTGGATCGCTTTCGGACTCTTTTGGCCGTTTGTGCTGTGGTGTCCTCTTGCCTTGCTCTACGGCATCTGTTTTTCCGTCGCATATTTTAAGCGGGTTGCCTATATCTGTCCTGTGTGTCATGCCGTGTTCAAGCCTCGGTTTTGGAGAGCATTTTGGGCAGGGCATACGTCAACGCTCCGTCGTCTCCGCTGCCCCGGCTGCCAAAAAAAGAGCTATTGCCTTGAAATTTACGATGAAGAAAGGGTAACGACTCATGGAAAGGCTACTTGAAATGCTTCCGTTTTTGATTCCGCTTGCCGTGCTTCAATTTTCTTTGCTCGGATACGCGTTGTATCATGCACTCACCCATCATCGCTATAGGGTAGGAAGCCGCGTCACGTGGGTGCTTTTGATTGTGCTTGTCAATTTCATCGGCCCAATTCTATATCTGACTCTCGGAAAAGAGGATGTCTGAGATGGAAATCCTTTCGGTTCGGGGGCTCTCAAAGCGCTTCGGAGAAAAGGAGGTGCTAAAGGGTCTCGATCTTTCGATTCCCGAGCATAGCGTCTTCGGCTTTGTCGGAAGAAACGGAGCGGGGAAGACCACTGCAATGAAAGCAGTGCTCGGATTGCTAAAGGCGGATCGCGGCGATATTTTCGTTTGCGGTGAGCGCGTCGTGTACGGAGAGACAAAGCCCAACCGTCACGTGGGGTATCTCCCCGACGTCCCCGAGCTTTATCCCTTTCTCACTGCGAGAGAGTATCTCTCGCTTTGCGGAGAATGCGCGGGAATCGAAAAGCGCGAGCTTTCAGGTCGGTGCGAGGAGCTGCTCTCGCTTGTCGGACTGTTGGGGGAGACACACCGCATCAAGGGCTTTTCCAGAGGCATGAAGCAGCGTCTCGGAATCGCGCAGGCGTTGCTTTCAAAACCGCGGCTTCTGATCTGCGACGAGCCCACCTCCGCCCTTGATCCGATCGGTCGGCGCGAGATCCTTGATCTTCTTCTTTCGGTAAGAGCGCAAACAACGGTCCTTTTTTCGACCCACGTGCTCTCTGACGTTGAGCGAATCTGCACCGACGTCGCCTTCCTTTCCGACGGAAAAATCGCGCTGAGAGGCTCACTTGACGAGCTGCGGCGTACCCACGGCAAAGCCGAGTTCACGATTGAAATGACAGACGAGCAGGGCTGTCGCTTCCTTTGCGAGTCCTATCCCGATGCGCTGCGTACCGAAGGGATGAGGCTTCTTTTCAAAGGCGACGAGGCACGTGTATACGAGGTGCTCGACTGCATAAGGGGAAGTGGGTTTGCCTTCATCGGCCTAGTTCGATCGAGCGCCTCGCTCGAATCGCTGTTTTTGGAGGTGGCGGGAAAATGAGATCCTTCTTTGCTTTTTTCAAAAAGGAATGCCTTGAGGGAATGAGAAGCGGAAGGCTTGCTTTAATCGGCGTGCTGTTCGCTGCCATTGGCGTAATGAACCCCGCAGTTGCAAAGCTGACGCCGTGGCTTCTTGAGCTTCTTTCCGATCAGCTTGCCGAAAACGGCATGACGGTGACCGAAATTAAGGTGGACGCCATCACGTGCTGGGTGCAGTTCTTTAAAAATATCCCGATGGCGCTCATTGCCTTCGTGTTGATCTTTGGTGGGATCCTTGCGCGAGAATACGAGCATCAAACCCTCGTTTTGATGTTGACCAAAGGGCTCTCTCGCTATAAGATCGTGATTGCCAAGACCGTCTATCTGCTTTTGCTCTGGACAATCGGATATTCGCTTTGCTTTGCGCTTACCTATGCCTACAGCGCCTATTTTTGGGAGAACGCTATCGCTTTCGGGCTTCTTCCATCCGTATTTTTCTATTTCGTTTTCGGATGCCTTGTGATCTCCCTCGTCGTTTTTTTCTCGGTGCTTGCAAGGGGCTACGGCACCGTGCTTCTCCTTTCTGGAGCAAGCGTTCTCGTCCTGTATCTTCTCAAGCTCATCCCAAGCCTCTCACGAATCTCTCCGCTTGCCCTCAGTGACACGTCGGCGTTGCTCGTCGGTGCCGAGTCGGCGTCGGCGTTTCTTCCTGCCGTATGCGTTTCGATTGGGATGTCGCTTCTTCTCGTCGGATTTTCCATTCCCATTTTTAACAAGAAGGAGCTTTAAACCGATTTGGAACAGTGTTTTCTGCAAAGTGCAACCTCGTTCATTTGTGTCCGCGGGACACCAATAAAAAAGGGCTGCTTCCTTTTGGCATAACCGAACGAAAAACAAAGAAAACAGGTGCTGCGCGTAAGGCGTAGCGCCTGTCTTTTTCTTTGCGTATCCTGTTTTTTAAGGTGGAAAACCTTTGGGTTTTCTCCTTTTTATCGGTTTTCGTTCGGTTATGCCGAAATCAAGCGAGCCACAAAAGGGACCTCGCACTAAGAATTCCGCGTTTTTGCTTTTTCAATCTCAAAAGCGATGATAACTCCCCAATTCTTAGTGACTCAGCCCTTTTTTGTATATGGGAGATAAGAAGATGTTTTCAATAAAGATGTTTTCAATAATTTTGATATAGACTGAACCCCTGTGCGGTTTTATTAAAAATGCTTTTCGCCAAAGCGAAAAGCTACATTAGCACCTTTTCACGATTCACTATTACTTATTACTTGCCGAAAATCGACAAGAGGGTTTTAGTGAAAAGTGAAGAGTGAAGAGTGAAAAAGTAAAAAATCCGCACACTTGCGTGTACGGATTTTTTGTGAAAGGCGGACAAAAAAGATATTTCTGGGAGTTTTCGTATAGACTTTAACCCGTGTATAAAATAAATATTTTTTGCCACGGCAAAAAGCTACATC
>JAZNFP010000041.1:0-23714 GCA_045576095.1 Eubacteriales bacterium | reverse complement strand
ATCCAACTAAAAACAAAACTGACACCGCTTGAAAAACGATGCCAGTTTGTTGCTTGAAAATTTAATATCCTTACCATAGGGGGCTTTTTTGTGCTGTCCGTACAATTTGGGGCAGTTCAGGGTTGCCGACGGAAGGGGCGTTTTTCTTTGTTGAGGAAGCGAAAAATTCGGCGCGCCGACTTGCAAAAGGTGTAGCATTGTAGTATAATGAAAAAGATCGGGATTCCGACGAAAAAATTCCATAATTGATATAACGTGTGAGGTAGAACCGTGAAAATAACGATCAAGGCGCCACGGGATGCGGCGCTCTTCCCGTATCTGAAGGAGCTTGGCTTTGAGGGGCTTGACTACAATTTCCCGAGCTGGGATCAGAGAGAGCATTTCATGACACCCGAGTTTGAGAGGGAGCTGCACGCTACCTTTGAGGCGATGCGGGCGGCGGGACTCTCGGCAACCCAATGCCATCTCACCTACTATCCGACCGACCGTGTGCCGCTCGGCGACGGAAGCTACGAGGCGTACGAGGCACAGGTCCTGCCGATCCTGGAAAGGGAGCTGGCGTTTGCATCCGAGCTTGGCATTCCCACCGCGGTTATCCATCTCTTCTTCACCGACGATCGCCAGTCAAGCCAAAGAGGGAATCTCACTCTGATCGGAAAGCTTCTACCGCTCCTTGAGAGGTACGGCATTACGCTGGCGATCGAGAATATCTACGGGCGGGATTTTTCAGAGATCTATCTCTCGTCGGCAGAGGATGTCCTCTATTATATTGATCATTTTAACAGCCCCTACGTCGCTGCCTGCTTCGATTCGGGCCATGCGATTACGAGAGGGCAAAAGCCGCTTGAGATGCTCAAAAGGCTCGGGGATAAGGTTGCGGCGACACACCTGCATTCGAACGTCCCGGGGCGCGATTTGCATCAGCCGCCCGGAATGATTGTCTCGACCTTCGACTGGCCAAATCTCGGCAAAACGCTTCGCGAGATCGGATATCGCGGCAGCTTCAATATGGAGATCGTACCGTGGATTCTATCGGGAGAGGCACGCCGTGCCTACTACCGCATGGCGTACGAGATTGCCAACGAGTTGCTCCATATGTAATGACAAACGAATGAATTTTATCGACAAACATTAAAAAGCTATTGACAAACAGAAACCCGAGTGCTATACTCTTCATTGGAAAGCCCGAAACGATACTTTTTTGGAGGGAAAACAATGAAGGGTCTGAATCAGCTTGGGAAGATCGCAACGAAGGTCATCGAGGTGTTCCACTGGGTGGGGGCTACCCTCATGCTCGCCGCCGTGATTTGCGCTCATGCCGCGCCGGGGCTTGTCGGGTGTTTCGTCAGCTTTGACGCCAAGGAGTGCTGCGGCGCCGCTCTGAAGGTTTACGGCTTTGAGATTGTTGCCCGCGTAACCGACGGCGAGGTCGAAGCGGCGACCTTTTCGGTTTTCGGCATCGGCGCGGTGATGATCTTGGCTTTGATGGCGATGGTGTTCCGCAATCTTCATCTGATTTTCAAAAAATCCGAGAATGCGACGCCCTTTCAAAGGGATAACGTCCGTCTCGTTCGAGAGATCGGTATTTTTACGATTGCGATCCCGATCCTCGGCTTTGTGATGAGCGTGATCGCCCGCCTTGTCGGCGGCGTGCAGGAAAGCGAGATCAGCGTGGATATGGGCGGGATTGTCATGGGAATCATTCTGCTCTGCCTGTCTCGCTTCTTTGCGTACGGCGTCTCGCTTGAAAACGACGTGGACGGACTTTTGTGAGGTGTGCGATGGGGAGAATCATACTTCGGCTCGATCGGATGATGGTGGAGAGGAAGATCTCGCTCGGCGAGCTTGCCGAGCGCGTGGGAATCTCAAACGTGAATCTTTCGAAGATCAAAAACAATCGGGTTACGGCGATTCGCTTTTCGACCCTGGGGGCGATTTGTCAGGCGCTTCGGTGCAGCGTTGCCGACGTTTTGGAATACGTGGAAGAATAAAAAGAGACCGTCTCAAATTCGACTTTTGAATTTGAGACGGTCTCTTCGGCTTTACAGAAGCGATGCGATCCTTTCGTTGAGGCGGCGCCTGAACTCGAGCAAGCGCTCGGCGGAGCCGGGGTGGGTCGCGAAGGTGACGGTGCCGAAAAATTCCTCGACGAATTCTCTCGCTTGGCGCTTGCCGATCATCCTCTCAAGGCAGAGCAGGGCGCGCAGGTCGCAAATCCCCTCGTAAAAAACCTTCTGACGGGTTGAGGGAATACAGCTGCCGTCGAGTGCGGGGTAAACGAAATAGCTCGTTGCGGGGTTGGCGCCGGCATAGAAGCAGGCGTCGGTGCGAGGGTCTGCAAGCCCCGAGGAGAGCCGATCGTACCAGAAATTATAGCCCCAATGCAAAAATCCCTCGATCCCGTGCATATACAGCTGCACGCCGAGCATGCGGTTTCGCTCTCCCGAGCAGTTGAGCTTGCGGTTGGAAAAGCCTCCCTTGCACTGCTCTCCGGTATAGTACGCCCAGAGATGCTTTGCCTTGCCGTAGAACTCATGCACGTGGTCGGTGACGACGATGGGTGCCGTCACGGTGCCGTCGGCATAATATTCGTAATTCGAAAGAGCATCTCCGATGGGATAGCCGTCGAGAAGATTCCCGAGGGCTGCCCTTGCACGGCGGTAGGTCGCAAGATTTTTTTCAGACGGCTCGTCCGAGACGTGGAAGAGGAAGCGGCGGTCAAGTCCTATCTCCTTCAGATGCGCAAGAAGCGCAGGGATGTAAGCAGAGAGAAACGCCGTGTACCGCTTGCCCCAGGAGACCGTCTCCCAGCCGAAGATGCGCTTGTATTTTCCGTCCACCGTTGCCATGATCTTCGGCGCGTGCGCCGCACCCCATTGGGTAAAGAAATGCGAGTGCTCAAAGTAGCGTATGCCGCACGCAAGAGCGGTTTCAAGGTATCTGTCAAGCAGAGAGAAGTCGAAGGAGTATTCTCCGTCGGTGAGGGTGACCCCGACGAGCTGCACCGTTTTTCGCTCGTCTCCGATCGAGGTGTCGAGCGCGGGCGTGAAGCAGGGGACAAGGAGCATATTGGTGCCGTGACGGACGCCCACCTTAACATACGAGGCAAAGATCTCCCAAAACCTCTCGGAAAAGGGCTCAATCCCATAGGCGTCGGCAAGACAGTCGCAGTGAAACCAGTTGGTATATTTGAGCTTCTGCTTCGGCAGTGCCGCACCGATCACCCGAAGCGACAGCGCGCACTCTCCGAGCGCCTCGCCGTTTGATGCGTAAAAGACGGCGCGGATCGGATAGTCGCCACTCTTTAGGCGACGGCCGTCCTCGTTGACCGTGAGCCAAATGCCCTGCCAGCTTTCGCTTCGCGCCGAAAGGTGCGTCGGGTCGTCCTCGACCAGGATTCCGTCGTCAAGGTGGTAGCGCCTTTTCAGAATTTTCGGATTGACTCTTTTTTTGAGCAGCGCATCGCCTATCAGTCCGGGGCGGTAGCGGTCGTCGAGGCGTGCTTCTCCCATCTGCAGCGCCGGGACGTACCCGACTGCATAGAGCGAGATCGGAAGCTCGCTTTCGATCCGGACGTAGACCGTATCGGCGGTCGGAATCTCGGCCTTGAGTCGGTAGGCGATCTGAAAGGAGAAGGGCTCGTTTGAAAGACAGGAGAGACCTTCGGTACAAAGCGCCTTCGGGGCACTCTCCGGAAAGAGCCTTTCAAGAGAGCTTGTGATGACCGTTTGCAGCGTAACGTTTTCCATGTGCGACTCCTTTTTTATCTTTTTTTTCTTTTTTGTCAGAGACGGCTTTCCGTCAGGTCAGGATGACGGTTTGTTTTTCTTCTTCGACACCCTTTGCTCCGATTTCCCGAAGCAGGCGCAAAACGAGGACGAGCGAAAGAACCCCCGCCGCGAGGTTGACGAAGGTGAAGTTGAGCCAGATGCCGTCAAGCCCGAGTGGCCAGAGGGCGCCGAGCAGAAGAACGGGGAAAAGAAAGGCGGTGCCGACCGAAACGAGCATGGCGGCAAGGGGCTTGCCGATGGCACTGAGCAGGCTCTGGGTCGTGACCGCAAACCAGCGGAAGAGATACGCCGTGCAGAATAGGCGGATGGCGCGGGCCGATTCGGTAAGCAGGCGCACGTCCTCTGCTTTGACGAACCACGAGGCGATGACGTCGGGGAAGAAGAAGAGCAGCGCGGTCGAGATGAGTCCGACGGCGGCGGTGCCCAGATAAGCAGAGGCGGCAATTCGCTTAACGCGCGGAAAATTCTTAGCCCCCCAGTTGTAGCCGAGGGCGGGGGCAAGCGAGTCGGCAATCCCGTAGAGTAGGGGCCAGGCAAGGTCGCTTGAATACATCAGAACCGCATAGATCGCGACGGCTGTTTGACCGCCCCCCTCGCCGAAAACGCGCGCGCCGAGAGCCATGAGCGAGATATTCATCAGAATCGAGGTGACACGCCCCGAGACGTTGCTCAAAAAGACGGGAGAGCCGCACGCCGTGATCTTCCGCAGCATCGAGAGCGAGAATCTCGGGCGCCGAAAGCGGAGCAGCGCCCGCTTAAAAATAAAAGGAAGGAGTGCGACGAGGGCACAGGTGCACATTGAGATCGAGGTGGCGAGCGCCGAGCCGACGACGTCCATCTTGAAAACGAGAAGAAAGAGCGTGAGAAGCAAAAGCGTCAGCAGGTTGCAGAAGATATTGATGACCATGCTCGTCTTGACGTAGCCGCTGATGCGAAGGTAATTATCCATCGCAAAGAAGATCGGCGCGAGCGGACTGCAAAGGGCAACCGTCCGAAGGTATCTGACCGAGGTCGAGAGCAGCTCGGCATCGGCGCCCATCAGGCGCGCGAGCGGCTCGGCGGCAAAGAACATGATCGCCCCCATCGACACCGAAACGAGAAAAATCAGAAGGACAGACGCCGAAAAGACGTTGTTCGCCGTTTCGTGATCCCCCTGGCCGAGCGCAATCGAGATCGGCGCCGAGGCACCGACGCCGACGAGATCGGCGAGCGCAAAGGTAATCATGACGAGCGGCATCGCAATATTGATCGCCGCAAAGGCGCCCTCGCCGAGCGTTTGCCCGATAAAGATTCCCTCGATCAGGCTGTAGACCGACATGGCGAACATGCTGATCATCCCGGGCAACGCTACGGTGAAGAACAGGCGTCCCGGGGGTGCTGTGGCGTACATGCGTTCGGTTTTGCTCTGTGCCGACATAACAAGCTCCTTTGGCGTTTTCGTGCCCTTTTATATTATCACAAAAGAACCGAAATTGCAAGGGGGTAAGCCGCTGTGATGGCTGCGAGAGGGGAAGCCTTTTCAATATATTTCCAATATTATGTAGAAAATGTGTCGAAATTTTGGAGAAGGTGTTGCTTTTTGGGGGAGACTGTGCTATAATCGGGTTGCATCCGTGCAAAGCACGGAAAATTTTCAGGAGGTAGTTATGAAAAAGTTTCTCAGCTTCGTTGGCTTTTCCAAGGAAAAGCAGACGACGGTCAGAACCGAGATCGTTGCGGGTATCGTAACCTTCCTTGCAATGGCTTACATTCTGACGGTCAACCCGGATCAGATCTTCGGTAAGGGCGATCCTTACTGGGCGTCCTGCTTTATCGCAACCGCTCTCGGTGCGATCATCGGAACGCTGCTGATGGCATTCTTTGCCAAGATGCCGCTTGCGCAGGCATCGGGCATGGGTCTGAACTCTATGCTCGGCGGTATGATCGCCGGCCGTGGAGGGTACGGAACCTTTACCGCAGGACAGGCATTCTTCCTCGTCCTGATCTCGGGATTCATCTTCCTGCTTCTGTCGGTCATTGCGATCAAGGGAAAGACCTTCCGTGAGCTCGTCTTTGACGGCATGCCCGTGGCAGTGCGCGGTGCGATCTCGGTCGGTATTGGACTCTTTATCGCTTACATCGGCTTCCAGAATGCGGGTATTATCCTGACGAACGATTATACTCAGGTTGCTCTTGTGAACTTCAAGGACTTTAACGGTCTGCAGTTCGTAAACGACGGCTATGGAGTTGAAGCGATCTATGCGGCAAAGACCGCAACCGTTGCCCTGATCGGACTTGCTCTCATCGCCGTTCTTGACAAGCTGAAGGTCAAGGGCTCGATCATCTTCGGTATCCTCGGCGCAACGATTGTCGGTATCCCCTTCGGCGTGACCGATCTCTCGGTCCTTGGGGGCACCGATGCGGTCTCCTGGAAGTTCTGGGAGAACTTCGCCGACTTCTTCGCCGGCGAGACCTCGGTCTTCGGCTCCTTCGCCGACGTCTTTAAGGGCGGCGTAGTTCCCGGCGATTCCTCGATCTTCGCCGTCATCCTTGCGGTCATCGCAATGTGCATGATCGATATGTTCGACACGATGGGAACCATCGTCGGCTGCTGCGGCGGTAACCGCATCCTCTCCGACGAGAACGATAAGCCCCACAACTACGGCAAGATCATGATCTCGGACGCCGTTGCAACCTGCACGGGCGCCATGCTCGGCACCTCGACCGTCACGACCTTCGTTGAGTCGGGCGCGGGCGTTTCCGCCGGCGGCAGAACCGGTCTGACCGCGCTCACCACCGCCTGCATGTTCTTCCTTGCCATGTTCGCAATGCCGATCTTCTATGCCATCCCCTCGGCTGCCGCAGCTTCGGCTCTGATCTACGTCGGCGTTCTCATGATGAAGAACAACATCAAGAGCGTTGACTTCTCGAACGCGATCAACGCAACCGCCGCCTTCCTGACGATCGTTGTCATGGTTCTCTCCTACTCGATCACCACGGGTATCGGCATCGGTCTGCTCTCCTTCACCGCAATGAGCGCACTCGCTTACCTCGTTGACCTTGTCAAGTTCGCTTGCAAGAAGGGCGAGAAGCCGGTCTGGAACGTTTCGGTCGTTGCACTCGTTGTGACGGCGCTGTTCTGCGTGTACTTCTTCGTTCCCGTCAAGCTGTAAGACGGAGCACTTCGTCTTTCGGCATAACCGAGCGAAAAACAAAGAAAATGGGTGCTGCGCGTAGGCGTAGCACCTGTTTTTTCTTTACGTATCCGGTTTTTAAGGCGGAAAGCCTTTCGGCAAAACCGAGGCGTGTTCTCCCGAGCGGAGAACACGCAATGAATTGCAAGCGAGCTTGCATGAATTGACTCTGTGTCATGAATTGCAGTAAACTGCATGAATTGCCCTGCGGGCATAGATACCCGTTGCAATTCAAATCATGGAGGAGGCGGCACGCCGACGAGAAATCATGGCGAAGCCAATTCATGATGCATCAGCATCAATTCATCTACTAAAACGAACAGGTGCTGCGCCTTGGCGTGGAACATTGTTTTTGTTGCTTTTTGTGCGTTCTGCTCATCAAAAGGGGGGGAGCGTCCTCTTTTTTACTCTATTTCTTTAGTGAGATAAAGTTTTTTTAGTGAAAATTAACAAATCTGCATGCATAGGGTTGACAATTTTAAAAAAAGAATATATAATGAATGTAACTATATAAAAAATAGGAGGAAATACACATGAAGATTCTTACGAAACTCTTGTCGTTGGCTCTTCTCGGTGTGATGGTCTTTGGATTTGCATCCTGCGGCGACAGCGAGAAGCCGCTCAACTACGACGATCCTTATGCAGATTTCATCGAGCAGGTCGTTTATGACGCCATGTCCTCGAAGCTGTACGAGGATAATCTCGGCGACTTCTACACGGCGTATATGGCAGCGAAGGAGGCTACGAACGTCTCCGAGCGCTACGCACTGATGGCAATTGCCGAGGCAAAGCTGATGGAGAGCGCCGTGATGCTCCCCCTGTCTTCGCAGGGCGGAAACTACGCACTCTCGAAGGCTGCTCCCAACACTGTTCCCTTTGCTCTCTGGGGTAACGACAGCTACAGATACCACAACATTCTGGTTGCTACCACCCCGATCAAGTCGGAGCACAGAGCCGAGATGAAGGCAGAGTGGGCTGAGGTGAAGGGTACCGGTACCTACGAGGCATGGGCGAAGGAGTACCTTGAGGAGAAGGGTTACACCCTGAAGGACACCTACACCATCTCGTACTCGAGCGATCCCCAGACCTGGGACGTTCTTGCCACCTCGCGTGCAGCTGACTCCGAGGCAATCGTCAATACCTACGACGGACTCGTTGAGTACGACTGCGAGGGTAACATGATGCCCGCACTGGCTGAGTCCTGGGAGGTTTCCGATGACGGCCTGAAGTACACCTTCCATCTCCGTGAGACCGTCTGGGTCGATTCCCAGGGCAGAACGGTTGCAAACCTCGTTGCAGATGACTTCGTTGCAGGTCTTCAGCACATGATGGATGCTGCCGGCGGTCTTGAGTACCTCGTTGAGGGCATCATCGTCAATGCATCCGAGTACATCTCGGGTGAGGTGACCGACTTTGCACAGGTCGGCGTTAAGGCAATCGACGAGCATACCGTTGAGTACACGCTTGTTCAGCCCACCTCGTTCTTTATGACCATGCTCGGCTACGGCGTTTTCGCTCCGATGAGCAGAACCTACTACGTATCCGAGGGCGGTAAGTTCGGTGCAGAGTATGACGATACCGCAGAGGATTACACCTACGGTAAGACCCCTGACAACATCGCATACTGCGGTCCGTTCTGCGTTACCAACTCGACCGAGAAGAACACGATCGTCTTCGAGGCAAACGAGTCCTACTGGAATGCTGAGAACATCAACATCTCGAAGCTTACCTGGCTCTTCAACGAGGGTACGGATGCTACCAAGGGCATCAACGACTTCATCGCCGGAACCATTGACGGAACCGGTCTGAACGAGAGCGCTCTTGAGATTGCAAAGACGACGAAGATTTCGAACGATGCCAATGCAAAGTCCTACTTTGAGGCATACAAATACGTTACCTCGACCGACGCAACCTCGTATATGAGCTTCTACAACATCAACCGCGCGCTGTATGCGAACGTCAACGATGCTGACGCCGTCGTTTCTCCCCAGTCCGAGAACGACAGAATCCGCGCGAAGGCAGCACTCCGCAACGTCAACTTCCGCCGTGCGATCTCCTTCGCACTTGACAGAGTTGCTTACAACGGAACCACCGTTGGCGACGAGCTCGCAGCAGCATCGCTCCGTAACTGCTACACGCCCGGAAACTTCGTTTCGCTTGCAGAGGATGTAACCGTTAAGATCAACGGCGTTGACACCACCTTTGAGGCAGGCACCTACTACGGCGAGATCATGCAGGCGCAGATCGATGCCGACGAGGTTGCCATCAAGGTTTGGGATCCGACCCTCGAGGAGGGTGCCGGCTCCAGCGACGGATACGACGGCTGGTACAACGTTGACAACGCTCGTGCAGAGCTCGAGATCGCCATCGCAGCACTCGCTGAGGACGGCATCGAGATCTCGAAGAAGAATCCGATCGAGCTCGACCTGCCCGTTCCGACCAACGTTCCGGTTTACAATGCACGCGGTCAGGCTTACAAGCAGTCGCTTGAGGAGGCTCTTGAGGGCAAGGTCGTTGTGAACATCGTTCCCTGTGCAGACTATGCAGAGTGGTACTATGCAGGCTACTACACCAACACCGGTGATCAGGCGAACTACGATATGTACGACCTGTCCGGTTGGGGACCTGACTACGGTGATCCTCAGACCTACCTTGATACCTTCCTGCCCAACGGAAACGGTTATATGGTCAAGTGCATCGGTATCTTCTGATATCGCTTGCCACGAAATCGATATGGTGGAGGCTGGACCTACGTTCAGCCTCTTTACCATATATCTAGGATGAGAGAAGAAACATGACGAAATATTTGCTGAGCCGCCTTTTGCGCGGGTTGCTCTCGGTCGTGGTGGTCATCGCGATCGTGATGCTGCTCGTATACACTGCCCTTGACAGAAACAAGGTTTTTGTCGGGGATTCTCAGTATACCCATATGCTGAGGAACTCCAAGGTCGTCTACGAGCTTCAGAAATGGGAGGATTTCGGCTACGTTGACTACGTTCCCTATGCCGAGTATCTCGAGTCGCTGCTCAAGTACGGCGAGATTGATCAGGCAACCTATGACGAAGCCGTAAAATTCGGAAACACCGCATCGGAGGATACGCCGATCGTGACCGAATATATCAATCGTTTTACAAAATACTACAAGGATCGCGGTTATGACGTCAAGCGCCTTGACACGATCTATAAGTCGGGGACCACGACGGTGCAGACCGGCGGTGCGGCGAGACTTTACGCCTATCGGGATATGTCTCTGCCGGTACGTCTTTGGACTTATCTTAAAAATCTGATTCGCGTCGATAACGTTCACTATGTGGATGACGATATAGATATCGGAGAGCGGAAGCTGACCTTTACGTTGTTTGATCCTGCCTACGGCGGAGATAAATTCGCACCGGCGATCATGGGGAACGGAACGCAGCATAAGTATCTGCTCTATTTCGATTCGCAGTTCCCCTATATTCATCAGAATCTCGTCAAGGTCAAGCTCGGAACCTCCTACAACATTCAGAAGGGGATCGACGTTTTTGACATGATGACGACCACGCAGGGAAGCTTTCGGTTTTCGACGGTGACCTATCCGTCGGGAGCCGTCGGGCGCTCTGCCGACAATATTCACTCGGCGACCTATGCGAGAGGCTCGCTCAATTCCGGAAACCCCGTCATCGAGGCAAACTACGTTGACGATTATACGAGCGTTTCGACCTATAAAAACGGCTTGTCCAAGATGGGATATTCGTTTTTGATCGGTATTATTTCGGTGGTTGCCGCCTATCTGCTCGCCGTTCCGCTCGGAATCATGATGGCGCGCAAGAAGGACGGACTCCTTGATAAGCTCGGAACGATTTATATCATCTTCATCATCGCGGTGCCGTCGCTCGCCTATATTTTCCTGTTCCGCTCCATCGGCGGAAAATTCGGGCTGCCGATCACCTTCAATATGGACAGCTTCCACTGGACGATGTACGTTCTGCCGATCATCAGCTTGGCTTTGCCGTCGGTTGCAAGCCTGATGAAGTGGCTCCGCCGCTATATGATTGATCAGATGAACTCGGATTACGTGAAGTTTGCCCGCGCGGGCGGACTCTCCGAGGGAGAGATTTTCCGCAAGCATATTCTCAAGAATGCAATCATCCCCATCGTCCACGGAATTCCCGCTAGCGTGCTCGGCGCGCTCGTCGGTGCGATCATCACCGAGCGGATTTACGTCGTTCCGGGTACGGGAGATCTTCTCACGCGCGCGATCAACGCCTCGGATAACGGCGTCATCGTCGGTATTACGCTGTTCTATGCGTTGCTTTCGGTCGTATCGATTATCCTTGGCGATATTTGCATTTCGCTCGTTGATCCGCGTATCTCCTTCACGTCGAAAAAGAGGTAGTTTTTATGGAACAAGAAAATCTGATCAATCTCGATGCGCTCGGGATGTCCGAGCAGGAGCTTTTCTCGACGGTGGATCACGATACTCTCGAGTCCGAGAGAATCACTGCCCCGAGATACTCCTATTGGCATTCGGTGTTTCGCGTTTTCTTCAAGAAGAAGCTGAATATCATCGTTCTCGTTCTTCTTGGGATCCTCGTGCTTTTCACGTATATCTATCCGCTGGCGATCTCCTACGATCCGGACGTCGATCCCTTTGAGAACGTTCTCAACTCCGGGGCAAAGCATCTGCGCCCGGGAGAGGCGATGAAAAAGCTCGGGTACAGTCTGAAATGGATCCTCGGCTCGGGTAAGGACGGCGGCTCAACCTTTGACGCCGTTTGGTACGGCTCGTCGATTTCAATCTCGCTTGCTCTGATCTGCGCCGTGATCAATATGACGATCGGCGTTTTGATCGGTGCGATCTGGGGCTTTTCGCGCAAGGTCGATCTTTTCATGACCGAGGTCTACAACGTCGTTGCCAATATCCCCTACGTGCTTCTGATTTCGGTCGTCGTTTTGATCATGAAGCCGAGCTTCTTCTCGATGGTGTTTGCGATGACGGTGACGGGCTGGATCGGGATTGCCTACTTCATTCGAACGCAGGTAATCATCATTCGCGACCGCGAGTACAATCTTGCCTCGCGATGCCTCGGAACCCCCATCCTTCGCATCGCCATGAAGAACATCCTGCCCTTCATGACGTCGATTATCGTAACCCTGATTGCCACCGAGATCCCGTCCTATATCTCCTACGAGGTCTTCCTCTCCTATATCGGTATGGGTCTTGACGATATGTCGCTCGGCAGACTGATCGAGCAGTCCCAGAACGCCATGGTAACCCCCGGCTGGGAGTTTGAGTTCTGGAGCCCCGTTGCGATCGCATCGGTGATTGCCGTCGTGCTCTACCTTGTCGGACAGAATTTGGGTGACGCCTCCGATCCGAGAACGCATATGTGAGGAGGAGCGTCATGGAAGAGAAGAAGGTATTGCTTCAAATTAAGGATCTTGAGGTCAAGTTCCGCGTTCGCGGCAGAGTTCTGACTGCGATTCGCGGCGCGTCTCTCGATCTGTATGAAAACGAGTCGATCGCCATCGTCGGCGAGTCCGGCTCGGGAAAATCGGTCTTTACCAAAACCTTTGCGGGCATGCTCGACAGCAACGGCTTTATCAGCCAGGGCTCGATCGTTTTTGCCGACGACGAGCTTGCCGATACCAAGGTCAATCTCGGCCGCTTTGACCGCGTGCTTCTTCGCTACGCCGAGAATTCGCTCAATGCGCGTGCAAAGCTTGAGCTCGGTGCCGACGTCTGGCGTCAGATTCTCGAGCTGAAGGCGGAGCGCCGCGCAAAGGAAACGCTTTCCGACGAGGAGGCGGCGGTCTTTGGCGAGAAGCTTTCGAAGCTTCGCTTTGAGCGAACCGAGCTCTTTAACCGTAAGCAAACGGTGGATTCGAAGGAGAAGGAGCAGCATAAGGCGCTCGCCCTTGAGATTTCGCGGTACGATGCGGAGATCAAGGCGCTCGAGACCGAAAAGAAGGCGAAGATCGCCGCGCACTCGCGCGCGGTGAAGGCGGATGCCGAGTATATCGCGGCGTATAACGCCAAGCTCTGCGAGCTGAAGTGCAAGCATCGCGAGCTCGTTTCGGGGGAGATCTCCGACCAGACGCGTAAGAGAAACGAGATCATTGCCAAGGAGATTTATCTGTCCGTCGGCCGTTACGGGCTTTTCGCTCGCGTGCGGCTGATCGGCAAGCTCCTGCGGGCGCTTGGCGACGCCATGATGCTCGGTGTTGATCTCTCGGATGAGGAGACGAGAAACGGCGTCTTTGACAACGTCGTCTTCCGCGTCCGTTATCTTGACGAAACCGAGTCGACTCTGCACGGAACCTGTATTCTGAATCTTGCAAAGGTCAAGTATGCCAAGGACTGGTATCAGATCCGCGGCGGAAAGATTGCAACGGTTTTCCAGGATCCGATGACATCGCTCAACCCCATTATCACCATCGGTAAGCAGATCACCTCGATCATCCTAAAGCATCAGAGATGCTCCGAGGTTGAGGCACGTCAGAGAGCGCTCGAGCTGATGCATAAGGTCGGTATTCCGAATGCGGAGAACCGCTTTGACGACTATCCCTTCCAGTATTCGGGCGGTATGAGACAGAGAATCGTTATCGCGATTGCCCTCTCCTGCCAGCCGAAGATCCTGATTTGCGACGAGCCGACGACGGCTCTTGACGTGACGATTCAGGCGCAGATTCTACAGCTGCTCAAGAACCTGCAGAAGGAGTTTGGCTTCACGATCGCCTTCATCACGCACGATCTTGGCGTGGTTGCCAACATCGCGGACCGCGTTGCCGTGCTTTACGCCGGTCAGATCGTTGAGGTCGGTACCGTTGAGGAGGTCTTTTACGACCCCCGCCATCCCTATACCTGGGCGCTGCTCTCGTCGCTTCCGCAGCTCGCTGAGCGGAATACCAAGCTGTTTTCAATCACGGGAACGCCCCCCTCGCTTTATAACAAGGTCGTTGGGGATCCCTTTGCTCCGAGAAATCCGCATTGTCTGAAGATCGACACCATTCTTGAGCCGCCGATGTTCCGCGTGAGCGACACCCATTACGCCAAGACCTGGCTGTGCGATCCGAGAAGCCCGAAGCTTGAGAAGCCCGAGATCATTCGCGATATTCACGGAAAGCTCGTTCGTGCTTTCAATATTGAGGAGGAATAAGCCGTGTCTTTCATTACAAAACTCAAGCAATTCTTCCCGAAAAAGCAGAAGAGCAGCTTTAAGGAGTCTCCGACCGCAGCACACCTTCCCGAGAAGGGGCAAATCGACGAGAAAACCGGCCGCGAGGTGCTGCTTACTCTTCGCAACGTCGATATTACCTTCGGACGCGGTGAGCGCGCCGTCCGTGCCGTCAAGAACGCAAGCTTTGACATTTACAAGGGCGAGACCTTCTCGCTCGTCGGAGAGTCGGGCTCGGGAAAAACGACGGTCGGACGTGCCGTAATCCGAGTCAATCCCCTTGCAAACGGCGAGATCCTTTATAAGGGCGTCCGTATTTCGGGGCGGATTCCGCACTCGCTCGACCGTGAGGTGATCCGAAACGTGCAGATGGTATTCCAGGATCCCGCTGCCTCGCTCAACGAGCGCGCAACGGTTGATTATATCATCTCCGAGGGGCTTTATAACTTCCGCTTGTTCCAAAACGAGGCGGACCGCGTTGCCAAGGTCGAGCGTATGATCGACGAGGTCGGACTTCTGCCCGAGCATTTGACGCGCTATCCGCACGAATTTTCGGGCGGACAGCGGCAGAGAATCGGTCTTGCCCGTGCCATGGTTATGGAGCCGGAGCTCGTCGTTGCCGACGAGCCGATTTCGGCGCTTGACGTTTCGATCCGCGCGCAGGTTCTGAACCTGCTTAAAAAGTTCCAGCGCGAGCGTGACGTTACCTACCTCTTTATTGCACACGATCTTTCCATCGTTCGCTTCATCTCCGACCGAATCGGCGTTATCTACAAGGGGGATATCGTTGAGATTGCAGATGCCGAGGAGCTTTTCGACTTCCCGATGCATCCCTATACGCGTTCTCTGATTTCCGCCATCCCGATTCCCGATCCGCGGCTTGAGAAGAATAAGGTGCTCTTCACCTACGATCCCTCGATCCACGATTACAGCGAGGAATCGCCCGAGCTTGTCGATATCGGACATAACCACTTCGTGTTCGGTAATCGAAAGGAGCTTGAGGAATACCGTCGGATTCGTGAGAGCGGCATCCCGCTCAAATCGGTCACGATCGGTGATCCGAACGCCGGCTCCGAGGAGAGCGCTTCGCAGAGCTGCGAGGTCAGAGCCTCCGAGATCCTTGAGAGAAAGCTCTACGACACGGGAAGCAAGTGGTATTCCTTCTTCTCCTTCCTCTGTCCACCTCTTGGTCTGGTCGGCGCACTCCTTTTCCGCCGCTTCAAGCATTTTCGCAACTATAAGGCGTGTAAGAAGGGCGCGCTCATCGGACTCGGTACGCTTGGCGGAGTTCTTGCACTCTTTGGACTTCTGCTTCTGTACGCGGGGCTCTGATGGGGAGAACTGTAAAAGATCGGCGGCCGAACCTTCGACCGCCGAAGCGCATTGAGCTGAAGGAGGGGAATACGCGGCTCCGCGTGATCCTGATTCTGCTCTTGATCGCGATTGCGATCGCGGCGTTTTCGTCGCTCATCTCCTCCATGATCAAAAGCCGTCAGCATTCCGGATTTTCCGAGATTGTCTCGACGGGCGAGTCGTACAGCGTGGCGGAGGACTTCGCTTTCTACTATCATCTTGGGGAAAAGGGCTCGAATGCCCTCTACCGTCGGCTTTCGGAGCTCTATACCGAAACCGCCGAGCAGGCGTATCGCATTTTCTCGTCCGAGACGGTCTTTGACGGAACCGTGAACCTGGCATCGCTCAACGCCCGCCCCGGGGAGATCCTGACGGTCGAGCCGGCGCTCTACGAGGCGCTCGTGCAGCTTGCGGCGTTCGGAGAACGCGCGCAGTATCTCGCACCCATCTATGCGGATTACCGAAACGTCTTCTATTCCGACAGCGATTATGCGGCGTCCTACTATGACGTTGCGGAAAACCCCACCCTCGCCGCCTATTATCGGGAGCTTGCCGACTTTGCGCGGGATCCCGAGTCGGTGGAGCTTGAGCTTCTCGGTGAGGGGCGCGTGCGGCTTTCGGTTTCGGAGGCTTATCTTGACTTCGCCCGAGAAAACGACGTCACCTGCTTCGTTTCCTTCACCTGGATGAGAAACGCATTCGTTGCCGATTATCTTGCCGAGGTCTTTTCCGAGGCAGGGTATACCGAGGGCTATTTTGCCAGCCTCGACGGGTTCACGCGCAATCTGGACGCAGCACAGGGGAGAAGCTATCTGTACAATCTCTTCTGCCGAACGGGAAATCAGATTGATATGGCGGGCCGACTCGAATACGAGGGGCCTATGTCGATCGTTTTTCTCCGCAATTATCCCATTTCGGTCAGCGATCGCAAAAACTATTACGTGATGGCAGGCGGCAGAACCTTCACGCCGTATCTCGACGGCTCGGACGGCGTATCGCGTGCGGCGACCGAGAATCTTGTCGCCTATGACGGTGCGCTCGGCTGCGCCGAGCTTCTGCTTCGGCTGATGCCGCTTTATATTGCCGATTCTTTTGACGGCGCTTCGCTCTCGGCGTTGCCCTTTGAGAGCATTTGGTGTACGGACGGCGAGATCCGCCATACCGATCCCAACCTCTCGGTTTTTGATTTGAACGAGGACTACCGCAAGGCAGAAATCGAGTAAACGAGCTCGCGCGCGGCATTTGCCGCGCGCTTTTTTTGCGGCTCCAAAATCCTCTGAAGCCGAAAGAGAGATTCCCGCTTCGGGAAAGCGGGGAGCGGGGCTTGCAATTGACCGAATTTCGGCTTGGATTTGGTTGACGGGACCGCGTTTTCCATTGACAACGGCAGAGGAAATCTGTTATAATACAAGGGAAGGCAGGGGGAAGGGGGGATGCGCCTTGAAAAGGATTTGTCTGGATGCGGTCGACTCGACGAACCGCTATCTCAGGGCGCTTGCCGAGGGTGGCGCCGCGCATGGGACGCTCGTTGTGGCAGATCGCCAGACGGCGGGGCGCGGACGGCTCGACCGCCGCTTTGAGTCCCCCCTTGGCGGGCTTTATCTTTCGGTTCTCCTTCGTCCGACTTCGGGCGTGCTTGACACAACGCTTTTGACTGCCTCGGCGGCGCTTGCCGCCGCCGAGGCGATCGAGGCGGCGGTGCCGTCGCTGAGGATCGGCATTAAATGGGTCAACGATCTCTATATTGACGGTAAAAAGCTTGCGGGGATCCTTTGCGAGTCGGTGCTGTCGCCCGAGGGCGGCGTTGCCTATGCGATCGTCGGCATCGGCGTCAATCTTCGGCGCGGCGTGCTTTCGCCCTCGCTGTCAAGCCTTGCAACGAGCATTGAGGAGGCATCGGGGATCATGCCTGACCGTATGGCGCTTGCCGACGGTATTGCTGCGCGCGTGCTGACGCTCTCCGAGAACCCTCTTGCCGCGATCGACGGCTATCGCCGTCGGCAGATCCTCGTCGGTCGGCGCGTGAGAGTGCATTCGGGGGGCGCATCCTATACGGCGCGTGCGCTCGGCATTGACGGCGCGGGGGGACTGATCGTCTCGCGCTTTGGGCGGCGTCGCATCCTTCGCTTTGGCGAGGTGAGCGTTCGGTGGAAACGATGAAGAAGCGGCTCCGATTCTATACCGAAACGGCGCTTGCCGCCGCGATCCTGTCGCTCCTTTCGCCGATTGCCGTTCCCCTCGGTCCGCTTCCTCTGACGCTCTCAAGCCTTGCGATCTCGACGCTGTCGGGGGTGCTCGGAGCTGCGGTCGGATTCCTTGCCGTTCTCGTATATCTTGCGATCGGCGCGGTGGGGGTTCCGGTTTATTCGGGGTTTACCGCGGGGTTTGGGGTTCTTTTTGGACCGAGCGTTGGCTTTTTCGTCGGCTATCTGATCCTGGCAATCCTCTCGGGGCAGACGGCGAAGCTCAAGAGCTCGGCACGGCTCCGCTATTATCTGCCAATCCTTTTGCTTGGCGAGGCGGCGCTTCTTTCGCTTGGTGCCGTCGGATATGCGCTGGTGCTCGGCATCTCGCTTGCCAAGGCGGCGGCAGCGGCTTTCCTGCCGTTTCTGATTCCCGCCGTATGCAAGGCGTTTTTCGGCGCTTGGCTTCTTTCTCGGCTTCGGAGAGGCAGGCTTTTACAGATTCTTTCCGCAATGGGCGCAAAGAACGATACGAATTCAAAGATTGGGAGAACCTGACATGACTGTATATGAGGCACTTTCCACCCTCGTTTCCTACGCCGCCGAGCGCGGTATGCTCGACTGCCTTGACACCGCTTATGCCTATAACCGACTGCTTTCGGTGATGCAGCTGGACGGTGCCGAGATGCCGCACGCGATCTCGCCGATGCCGCCGCTCTCCGAGGTGCTTTCGGTTCTGCTCGACGATGCCGTCGAGCGCGAGCTTCTGCCCGAGGATACCGTTACCTATCGCGATCTCTTTGACACGGCTTTGATGGGCGAGCTGATGCCGCGTCCGAGCGAGGTGGTGCGCGGCTTTTTCGAGCGCTACGCGCGCTCGCCGCGTGAGGCGACCGATTGGTTCTACCGACTCGCAATCGACTCGAACTATATCCGCGAGGACCGCATTTCGCGCGACCGCCGCTGGTCGGTTCCCTCGCGCTACGGAACGATCGACCTCTCGATCAACCTCTCAAAGCCCGAGAAGGATCCGCGCGCAATTGCCGCCGCAAAGCTTCTGCCGCAAAGCGGCTATCCTCGCTGCCTGCTCTGCCATGAGAACGAGGGGTACGCGGGGAACGCCGGCAAGCCCGCGCGCCAGACCCTGCGGCAGATCCCTTTTGAGATGGCGGGGGAGCGGTGGTATTTGCAGTATTCCCCCTACGTCTACTATAACGAGCACTGCATTGCCTTGTCCGAGAGCCACGCGCCGATGAAGATCGACCGCACGAGCTTTTCAAAGCTGCTCGATTTCGTCACCGTGTTTCCGCATTACTTCATCGGCTCGAACGCCGATCTGCCGATTGTCGGCGGCTCGATCCTCTCGCACGACCATATGCAGGGCGGTCGGTACGTTTTTCCGATGGAGCGCGCCCGCGCCGAGATCGGGCTTTCCTTTGTCGGCTATACCGATATTGAAGCGTCGATCCTCGATTGGCCGATGTCGGTCATCCGTCTCGTCGGGGACGACAAGGAGCGGCTCGTCTCGCTTGCCGACCGCATTCTCACCGTTTGGCGCGCCTACAGCGACGAGACGGCGGAGATCCTTGCGAAAAGCGGCGATGGGGGACACAATACGGTCACGCCGATCGCGCGCCGCCGCGGCGAGCGGTACGAGCTTGATCTCGTGCTTCGTAACAACCGCACGAGCGACGAGCATCCGCTCGGGATCTTCCATCCCCACGCCGAGCGCCATCATATCAAGCGCGAGAACATCGGACTGATCGAGGTCATGGGGCTTGCCGTTCTCCCGGCTCGCCTGCTCGGTGAGCTTGACGAGATCGCGGAGCTCGTGCTTGCCGGCAAGAGCGTTGACGCGTCGTCGTCGCTTGCGCTCCACGCCGATTGGGTGGACTCTCTGCTTTCGCGCTACGCCTTTACCCGTGAGAACGTCCATGAGATTCTTTACCGCGAGGTCGGCGAGATCTTCACCGAGGTCCTTGAGGATGCGGGAGTCTATAAGACGACCGCCGCGGGACGGGAGGCGTTCCTTCGCTTCATCGACCGCGTCAACGCCGCCAAGAGATAATGGATTTTGCGGGGGCGGATGAAAGAATTTCGCCCATAGTATAAAAACGAAGCGCCTTCCGCACGAGCATCGCACGGAGGGCGCTTTTTGAAGCGTCGGTCAGGGACGCGAGAGAAGACAGGTCAGGTCGCCGATCAGCGAAACGGCGCCGATGCCCGAGGGGAGATAGACGCTGTCGCCAAACGAGAGCGAAAGCTCCCCGTCCGCGGCAAGGAGCCTTCCGCTTCCGCCCGTGACGAGAAGCGAGAGGAAGGCGTCGGAGGGGACCGAGACGGTAAAGCTTGCCTTACATTCGCTGATCGCAAAGTACGGCGCTCGGGCAAGAGGTCTGCCCGGAAGCTCGACTCTGCGGAAGAATTGCTCCGCGCGGAGCGCATCCTCGGAGATCGGACGGACGACTCGAAGCGCATCCTCGGTATGCAGGGGACGGAGATTCCCGTCCCCATCGCGCCGCTCGTAATCCCACAGGCGATAGGTGGTGTCAGAGCTCTGCTGGATCTCGGCGAGCAGGATGCCGCCGCCGATGGCGTGAAGCAGCCCCGCGGGGACGTAGAGCACGTCGCCCGCCTTGACCGAAACGGTATGCACAGCCTCGGATAGCCTGCCGTCCCGCAGGGATTCTTGCAGCTCCCGAGCCGAAACCCCTTCCTTCATCCCCCAAACGACCGTCGAGCCCGGCTCGGCGTCAAGGATGACCCAGAGCTCGCTTTTTCCAAACGGCATGCCGAGGGCGCGTGCGTCGGCATCGCTCGGATGCACCTGCACCGAGAGCCTGTCCTTTGCATCAATCAGCTTGATCAGAAGCGGAAAATGCGCCTCGGGGGCAAGCTCTCCGATGGCGGTAAGGTAGGCGGACAGGGGCATCCCTCTCGCCTCTCCGTTCACAATGAGATTTTCGCTCCCCTCTCGGCACGAGAGCATCCACGCCTCGGCAAGGCAGGGAAAGCTCCCTTTAAGGTTGAGCGCGCTCGCAAGGCGGTCTCCGCCCCAGGGGGCGGCTTTGGCAACGGGGCAGAGCTTGATCGGATAGCGCTTCATCCTCTTGCCCCCTTTCCTCGGCGTTTTCTCGATTATACACCCGAAGGGCAGGGGATGTCAAGTATCTTTTACATACGCGATGCTCCTTACCCCTTTTTCCATTTGAACAGCACAATTCCGCCGAGCATTAGGGCGAGTCCTGCGTATTTCTGCCAGGTGAAGGGCAGGCGCTCGGTGCCGAGCCATCCGAAGGCGTCGATCAGAGCAGCGACGAGAAGCTGCGAGATCAGAATCACCGAGATGGCAGCCGTTGGGGACAGCCCCTTGATCGAGAGCACGACGGTCAGGGTGATTCCGAAGCCGAGAAGTCCCCCGAGCAGGCTCCAGGGCGGCGCCTCGCGCACCGCCGAAAGATCTCCCCGACCGAAAAGGAGCATGGCGACGAGCGCCGCCGTAAAGGCGAGCCCCTGTACGAAAAGGTTTGATTCGAGAAGCCCCACGCGTTCGCACAGGCGCGTGTTCATGACTCCCTGCAGGCTCATCAGAGCCCCTGCGATTACCGAAAACAGAACGCCGATCATCTCTTGGTCCTCCGCTTTTTTGCGTAGTATTTCCCGATTTCGGCAGGGTTATAAAAAATGCGAGCGGCAAGGAAAAAATTTTTGTTTCGTCTTGTTTTCTCGTGCGCGATAGTGTATAATATAATATAAGTTTTTCCATTACCGAACGAGAACCGAGGATGTGACCATGACGAAAACGGGCTTCAATAACGATCTGTATATCCGTCTGCAATCGCAGAAGATCCGCGACCGTATCGACAAGTTTGACGGCAAGCTCTATCTCGAGTTTGGCGGCAAGCTCTTTGACGATTATCACGCCGCGCGGGTTCTGCCCGGCTTTGCGCCCGACGTGAAGGTGCGGATGCTGGCGGCGCTTGCCGATCGCGCCGAGGTTGTCATCACCATCAACGCCGCGCACATCGAGGCGAATAAGCGCCGCTCGGACCTCGGCATCACCTACGACGTGGACGTGATGCGCCTGATCGACGCCTTTCGCGGCATCGGGCTCTATATCGGCTCGGTCGTCATGACGCAGTACCGCGGTCAGCGCTCTGCCGACGCCTTCGGCGCGCGGCTCGAGAAGCTCGGGATTCCGGTTTTTCGCCATTATCCCATTCCGAACTACCCGACCGACGTCGAGCTGATCGTCTCGGACGAGGGGTACGGCAAGAACGATTACATCAAGACCTCGCGGGAGCTTGTGATCGTGACGGGTCCCGGCCCCGGCAGCGGCAAGATGGCAACCTGTCTTTCCCAGCTCTATCACGAGCATCGCCGCGGCATCACGGCGGGATACGCCAAGTTCGAGACCTTCCCGATCTGGAATCTGCCCCTCTCGCACCCCGTCAACCTCGCCTACGAGGCGGCAACCGCAGACCTTGACGACGTGAATATGATCGACTCCTTCCATCTCGATGCGTACGGTGAGACGGCAGTCAACTATAACCGCGATATTGAGATTTTCCCGGTGCTTCGCGCGATTATGACCCGTATTTACGGTGATTGTCCCTACAAGAGCCCGACCGATATGGGCGTGAATATGGCAGGATTCGCCATTTTCGACGACGACGCCGTCTCCTTTGCCGCAAAGCAGGAGATCATCCGCCGCAGCTATAAGGTGAAATGCCAGAGAGCGAGCGGACTCGGCTCGGACGAGGAGATCCGCAAGATTGAGTTGCTGATGAACCGTATCGGTGCAACGCCTGCCGACCGTGCCGTCGTTGCACCCGCGCTTGCCGTTGCCGAGCGGACCGGCGCCCCCGCGGCGGCAATTGAGCTTCCCGACGGACGGATCGTGACGGGAAAGACCTCGTCGCTGCTCGGCTCGGCATCTGCCGCTCTGATGAACGCGCTCAAGACCTTGGCGGATATTCCCGACGGGAGTCAGCTGATCTCAAGCGAGGTCATCGAGCCGATTCAGAAGCTGAAGGTGGGGCATATGGGCGCGCACAATCCCAGAATGCATACCGACGAGCTTTTGATCGCGCTTTCGATCTGCGCCGTGACCGATCCGATTGCGGCGCGCGCCATGGCGGCGCTCGATTCGCTTCGCGGAAGCGAGGTGCATTCGACCGTGATCCTCTCGGGAGCCGATGAGAGCGTTTTCCGAAAGCTTGGGATGAACGTCACCTGCGAGGGGCAGTACCAAACGAAAAAGCTCTATCATAAGTAAGATGGCTCTGATCTTCGACAATCCCAAAAAGGATAGGACCTGCTGCTTTACCGGGCATCGCGAGATTCCCCTGCTCGATGCCGCGCGGATCGCGCGAGAGACGAGGGAGACGGTCCTTTCGCTGTACCGTCGGGGCGTGCGTTACTTCGGCGCGGGAGGCGCCGTCGGGTTTGATACGATCGCCGCCGAGACGGTTCTTGAGCTGCGCGAGACGATCTGCCCCGAAATTCGCCTGATCCTCGTGCTCCCCTGCCGCGATCAGACCAGGGGCTGGAAAAACGAAAGCGACCTTCGCCGCTATGCCGAGTGTATGCGCCTTGCCGATAAGGTCGTTTATACCGCCGAGACCTATCATCGGGGCTGTATGCATAAGCGAAACCGCCACCTCGTGGACCAAAGCGCCTATTGCATCGCCTATCTCAAAAAGCCCACCGGCGGCACCGCCTATACGGTCGATTACGCCGAGCAGAGAGGGCTTGTGATCCTAAAAATTGAGTAAGCTTAGCGCACTTGTCCGTTTCGGGCAAGTGCGCTAAGTCCGTCTTCGGCGGATAAAATCCCCTTCGGGGGGGCTATTTTGGTATCATGATATCATGATATCAAAATAGAGTGAAGAGTGAAAAGGGAAGAGGGAAGAGGGAAGAGGGAAAAGGGAAGAGTAAAGAGGAAAGAGGGAAGATTCAATCTATGCAAGGATTCCTGTGGTGAGGATAGAGGCCCGTACCCCTCGCCATGAATAGAGGATGCTTTTTCGATCTGAACCCAAGGTAGAGAAG
>JAZNFP010000040.1:0-42577 GCA_045576095.1 Eubacteriales bacterium | reverse complement strand
ACTACTCGTATGATACCACATCCGAGAGACAAAAGCAAGGCGCAGATGAAAACAAATCGTAACCTTCTGTAAATAAATGCCGAAACGCACCCTGCCGTTTGCATTTTGCAACGCGGGCTTGGTGGAAAAATCGGCTCGGACGTGATATGATAAGGATAAAGAAAAAACGAAAGGAGTCAAGACCGTGACGTTTGGAGAAAAACTGGAGAGGCTTCGGCACCGAGAAAATTACACGCAGGAGTAGCTGGCAGAGCTTCTCGGCGTGTCGCGGCAAGCGGTCGGGAAATGGGAATCCGATCTTGCTTATCCCGAAACCGATAAGCTGCTGGAGATCGGGCGGCTCTTCGGCTGCCGGATGGACTATCTTTTAAAGGAAGAGGTCACCGACCCGAGCGGCGACACCGAAAGCAGCTTCTACCAAGACGTGAAGGCGATCGGGCGGCGGCTCGCAGCCCCCGAGAGCAAGCGCAAAATGAAAAAAGGACTCAAAATCGCCGCCATCGTCTTTCTCTCTGTCCTTGCCGTCGATTTCCTTTCGATGCTCGTGTATTTTCTCATTTGGGGCATTCCGGGGTAAAGCGAAAAATCTCCTTCCCCCTCTGCTCGGCGTATGCAAGGGCAAGCCGCGTGCCGCTGCTCTTCCCCCTCGCTTTTCCTTCATCCAAATAAACGATGCAGTAGCGGCTTCTTTGAATCATCTCGCGGTTGCGCTCGATATACACAGCGCGCCCCGCGCGAAGAAGCCGCTCGGGAAAGCAGGTGTCGTCATAGCGCAAAAGCAGCCGCGCCCTGTAAGCCTCGTCAATATAGGGATATTCCGCCCGCAGGTAAATTCGCTTTACGTGCGGGTGCTTTTCTTTGAGCTGACTCACGAGCCTAAGGCATAGACCGTCAAACTCGCTTCGGCTTCCGAACAGAAAGGTGTCCACCCCCCTTTCGACGATCAGACGCTCGATCGTTTCAAGCAACGCATATCTTAACCCTTCGGTTTCCTCGATCGTTCTGTGACCGAAAAAGCACGCCGTCCGATTCTCTGCCATATCTGCCTCCGATTCTCTTCGATGCATTTGTGCCTTCTGCTTTACTCATTCTCTTTCTTTATTATACTTTTGCTCTAAATATTAGTCAAGTGCTCTGTAAATAATACAGCAAAGGAACGGTGAAAAAAGTATAATGGATGTATCAAAGACAGATTGGTAGGCACGAATGAGTAAAGAGATTGATTTCAAGAACAGAGATCGTTTTATTCAGCTGGGAATTGCAATCGCCGCATTACGCAAAATGCGCGGCATGTCACAGGAGCAGCTTGCCGAAAAATCGGGAGTCAGCCGCTCGCATATCAGCGCAATCGAAGCGCCCGGTTTGGTTCGCCCCTTCTCGTTGGATGTGTTTTTTAGCATCGCCGATGCTTTAGAGATTGAGCCATCCGATCTGATTCAAGCCACCGTGTTCCCTGACCATATCCTGAAAAACAAAAAGTAAAATCGACAGCTTAGGAATGGAGCAAGCCTTGAATACGGAATTTCCGAAGAAATATATCACTCTCGGTCTTAAAATTGCATAGGCACTCCAAATTTCCCCCTCCAAACCTCTTGAAGACGATTGACGATCAAACAGGCTGTCTCGGTGCGCTTGCATCCGAGACAGCCTGTTTCGATTGTTTTTCTACCGTTTTTTAAAAGTAACACCGAAAGAACACCGCTTTTCGGAAAACTGTGCTATAATAGAGCCAAGGACGGTGATGTATATGGAGCTTAGGGATAATCTCAAGCGGCTTCGCAGGGAACGAGGCTTGACGCAGGCGCAGCTTGCCGAGCAGCTTTTCGTCAGCCGCAGTACGGTTGCCAAATGGGAAAACGGTCTCGGACTTCCGAGTGCCGAGAGCATGGCGGCGCTTGAGGAGATCTTCGGCGTGCCGATGCAGGAGCTTGCCACCGCCGAGCCCGAGACGGTCATCGTAGAAAAGAATCGCCGATTGCACCTCATTTGGCAGATCACCTCCTGGGTGCTCATTCTTGCGCTCTCGGCTCTGTCGTTCGTGTTGCCGATTGCGATCATCAAGGGCGAGTACGGCTTTACGCCCGATATGGCGGCAGGAAGCTATGCCGACAACGAATATTTTGACACGAAGGATTACCGTATCTACTATTTCGTCTTTGAGGGCGATTTTGAGGACGGTCGGCATTGGGTTCTCCCCCAAGGCTACAAGCCCGTGAAAAAGCGCTTCTGGGGAAGCACGGTTGCTTACGATGACGTAAAAAGCCAAATCATCACAAAAAAACAACTACGTCGTCGGTCGGCTTGACACGATCAAGGGAAGGGACGGCTACTATCATCTTCTCAAAAAGACCTTGATCGTCTCCGCCGAGGGAGACGGAGAGGATGCGACACTGCAGACTCCCGAGGAGCTTCTGACCGCCGACGCCGTCACGGTTGACGGCGTCGATTACCCCCTGCAAAGAGGCTTCTTTTTCACGACCGACGAGCCTATCCGCTATTTCAAGATCGGCGATCAGTTTTACGAGGTCATCGAATAAAAAACCGCTCTGCCGATGCTCGGCAGAGCGGTTTTCCGTATTCGTGTTTTTTAGTCGATCGGCTTCATGGTCGGGAACAGAAGCACGTCGCGGATCGAGGCGCTGTCGGTCAGGAGCATGACGAGGCGGTCGATTCCAAAGCCGAGTCCGCCCGTGGGGGCAAGACCGTACTCAAGCGCCGTGATATAGTCCTCGTCGACCTCGGCCGTGGTATCGGGCTCCTCGGCGCGCTTTTTCTCGACCTGCTTCTCAAAGCGCTCGCGCTGGTCGATCGGGTCGTTGAGCTCGCTGAAGGCGTTTCCGAACTCGGTCGCGTTGATGAAGTACTCAAAGCGCTCGGTGAACGCCGGCTCATCGGGCTTGCGCTTGGCAAGCGGGCTGTTCTCAACGGGGTAGTCGTAGATAAAGGTCGGCTGAATGAGCTTCTCCTCGACGTAGGCGTCAAAGAGCTCAACGAGAACGGTTCCCTTGGTGGCGTCTGCGGGAACCTCGACGTGCATTGCCTTGGCAGCCTCGCGCGCGGCGGCATCGTCCGCCCACTCGTAGTAGTCGCAGCCCGTATACTTCTTCACCGCCTCAACCATCGTCAGGCGCTCCCAGCTGCCCATGTCGATCATATGCCCCTGGTAGGAGATAACGCGCGAGCCGCAGATCTTCTCGGCAAGCATCGTATACAGCTCCTCGACGAGATCCATCATGCCCTTATAGTCGGTGTATGCCTGATAAAGCTCAATCGAAGTGAACTCGGGGTTATGCTTGGTGTCCATTCCCTCGTTACGGAAGATTCTGCCGACCTCGTACACGCGGTCAAAGCCGCCGACGACAAGGCGCTTGAGATACAGCTCGGTCTCGATACGGAGATACATATCCATATCGAGCGTATTATGGTGCGTGACGAACGGGCGCGCCGAGGCTCCGATCTCAAAGGGGGTAAGAATGGGGGTATCGACCTCAAGGAAGCCCTTTCCGTCAAGATAGGCGCGGATCTCGCGGAGAATGGCGCTGCGGCGAAGGAAGGTCTGCTTGACCTCGGGATTGACGATGAGATCGACGTACCGCTGACGGTAGCGCGTGTCGGTGTCGGTCAGTCCGTGAAACTTCTCGGGCAGAGGGAGCAGGGACTTGGCAAGCAGGGTCAGCGATTCGGCGTGCACCGAGATCTCTCCGGTCTTGGTGCGGAAGGCATAGCCCGACACGCCGACGATATCTCCGATATCCCACTTCTTAAAGTCGGCGTAAGGCTCCTCGCCGACGTCGTCGCGACGGACGTAGAGCTGGATCTTCCCCTCTCCGTCCATCAAATGGAAAAACGACGCCTTGCCCATGATTCGGCGGCTCATCATACGCCCCGCAAGGCGCACCGGCTCGCCGATTTTTCCCGTCTCCTCGTTTCTCTCATAGCGCTCAAAGCTCGAGAGAATCTCCTTGGTCGAGACACTGACGTCATAGCTTGTCAGCTCAAAGGGGTTCTTCCCCGCCTCGACGAGCGCCGCCAGCTTTGCGCGGCGGACCTCAAGCTCGCTTCCGGGGTTGCGGTTCTGGTTCTGGTTCTGGTTCTGGTTCTGGTTCTGTTCGGTCATAGTCTGTCCTCTCTCGGGTAGAAGAATGCTCAGCCCTTTGCTCTCTCGATCTTCAGAATGTCAAGGGTCATGTTTCCGTTCGGCGTCTCGGCAACGACGCTATCTCCGACGCGGCCGCCGATCAGGGCGCGACCGACGGGCGACAGCTCCGAGATCTTTCCGTTTTTGGGATCGACGCTGTCGGTGCCGACGAGATGGTAGAGGCGCTCGGTGCCGCTCTTGTGGTTGAATACCGTCACCGACGAGCCGATGTTGACGACGGTGTGGTCGATCATGCTCTCATCGACGATCTCGGCGTGACGAAGCTTCTCCTCAAGCTCAAGAATCTTTGCCTCGTTCTTTGCCTGCTCGTTCTTCGCCTCATCGTATTCGCTGTTCTCGGAAAGGTCGCCGAAGCCTCTTGCCGTCGAGATCTCCTTCTTGATAACCTCGCGGCGAGCAAGATACTCATCAAGCTTTGCCTGCAAGCTCGCACGCTCCGACTCTGTCATTCTGATTTTTTCCATATTCTCCATGTTCCTTCTCCGTTTCTCTATCTGAACTTGTTTGTTAACCGTTTGAAAGCCGCCCGACGAGGGCGTCGATCGCCGCCCTGAGCTGCGTATCGTCCTCCGAGGAAAGCGCAAGAACGCTCTTTCCTCTCTCCGACTCGGGCAGCTCGATCACGCGATCGGGCACGATCCCGACGCCGTCGTAGGAGATGCCGCTCGGGGGGGTGTATCGGGCAACCGTCACCTTGAGCGCGCCGCTCTCAAAGAGCGACGGGTCGGTGGTCTGTACCGTTCCCTTCCCAAAGCTCGTCGTGCCGACGAGCTCTCCTTGAAGCCGTCCCCACTCGGCGTAATCGGAAATTGCCTTGGCAAAAAGCTCCGCCGCCGAGGCAGTCGAGCCGTTGATGAGCACCGCGATCGGCACCGAAACGGCGTGCCCGCCGTCGTAGTAAACGCTCGGTCGGGAGCTTCCGATCCGGAGCATGCCGTCCTCGGACGAAATCGTATAGTCGCCGAGCCTCTCAGATGCATAATCAACGAACGCGATGTCGCCGTCAGGGAGCAGAAACGCCAGAATCTCGGCAACGCTGTAAAGCAATCCGCCGCCGTTTCCGCGCACGTCGAAGATCATCCCGTCAACCCCTGCCGCCTCGTGAGCCAGAACCGCCTCGCGGAGCTGCGAAACGGTGCTCGTATCAAAGCCCGTCAACAGCAGGTAGCCAATCGTCTTCCCCGATTCGGTAAAGGTTTTCGAGATCACGCTCTGCCGCGTCAAAACGGCTCGCGCAACCTCAACGGTCAGGGCTTCGGTACCGCGCACGAGCGTCAGCACAACCGACTCGCCGACCGTCGCCCCGTCTCCGCTGATGCGAGCGATCGCCTCGTCATACCCGATCAAAGGAAGGCTCTCTCCGTCGATTGCAACGATCACGTCTCCGACCTCGGCCTTGCCATCCATCGGAGAGCCGCTATGAACCAAAAGAATCCTTGCGCAGCCGTCCTCGGTCTCGGCAACCGTTACGCCGATGCCAACGCCCTCTCCCGCATGCGCGGAAAGAATCCTCGCGTACTCCTCGGGCGTATAGTAGGTCGCGTAGGGATCTCCCATCGCGGCAAGCACCGATTCAATCATCGCCTCGGTCAGCGCGTCCCTGTCGGGAAGCGCGTAAACCGAGTATTTCATCAAATAATCGAGTGCCGCCTCGACGCGGGCGGCATCGTACCCGTCGGGCAGAGGCATAGACGCCTCAAGCTCGGCGCGAAGCGCCGCCTTTTCCTTTTCTGCACGGTATTGCATCGGGAAAAAGGTTGCCGAAAAGACGAGCGCCGAAACGAGCAGAAGAAGCGGCAGAACCGCATAGAGCGGAAGCCTCAGCTTCAAGGCAGACTCACCTCCCCCGCTCCCTCGCCGAGGAGAAGCGAGAGTGCCGCCTGAAGCTGGGTATCCTCGCTGTCGGAAAGCAGATAAATGCTTTCGTTCCTCAGAGCCTCGGGGAGCTCGGCAAAAACGTCGGGAATCACGCCGACGCCCTCGTAATTGTCGGAATAGGGGGGATTGTAATAGGCAATCGAAATCGTCGTGGCGCGGTCGCCCGGAAGCGAAATCGTACTCTGCATCATGCCCTTGCCGAAGGTCGTCTCACCGACGAGCGTCACGTCAAGATAGCCTGCATCTCCGAAATCGCCGAGCGCCGAAGCAAACAGCTCCCCCGCGCTGACGGTGGCGCCGTTGGTCAAAACGGCGATCGGAAGATCCGAGGGAATCTGATGTCCGTCCTCGGAAAGGCTTGACCCGGTCTCGCCGTCGTAATACTCGTATCTGGCAAGCGGCACGCCGTCCGCAACGAGATAATCGAGCACCCCGAGAATGGCCTCAAGCAATCCTCCGGGATTGTCGCGCACGTCAAAAATCATCTCGGTAGCGCCCTCGCAAATCAACCGCTCGTAGGTCGTCTTGAACTGCTCGAGCGTGGTATAATCGAACTCGACGATGCGAAGGTAGCCGACGGTCGGTGCTTGGGGCAGGATTCGCCCCGTGACGGTCTCCTCAACCACCTCGCGCCGCTCCACGGTCACGGTATACTCGACTCCGTCGCGCGCGAGCGTCAGGGTAACGCTGCTTCCCGCCTTGCCTCTGACCTGTTCAATCAGCTCGCTGTAGGAGCTCTCGGGGTAGCGGACGCCGTTCACGGCAATCACAAAATCCCCCGCGCAGATTCCCGCCTCGGCGGCAGGCGAATCGGAAAAGACGTTCACCACCCGACAGTAGGGATCGTTCCCCTCGCGGAACACGACGTGAACGCCGATTCCGACGAAGCCCCCTTCAAGGTCGGTCATATACTCGGAGAGCGCCTCGGCGTTCATATAGTAGGCGTAGCGATCGCCGACGGCAACGAGATAGCACTCCATGACGAGGTCGGTCACCTCGCTTGGGTCGCTTGCATCAATCAGGCTCATGTTCTCGACGAACAGGAGTCCAAGCTCTCGCGCAACGGTATCGACGTCGGGCAGCTCCCCGACGTAATAATGCTTATACGCCATCTCCATGTACGAAAGCACCGACGTTTCGTACGCGGGAAAGCCCCAGGCGGAAAGCCATGCGCGAACGCTTGAGTGGCTCTCCCCCGTCGATGCCTCGATACGGGCAAGCAGCTCGTCGGCACTCGGCGGCGGCAGAGCATCTCCCGTCGTTTCGGCAGGCGGAAGAAGGCTGCAGGAGACGCAAAGGAGCAGGGCAAGCAAAAGCAACCAGGCAAGCGCTGTGCGCCTGACGGCGGATGGAATCATATCGGCTCCTTTCGGGATGGGGTTAAAGGCAACACATCCCCGGCGCAGGGCGACTTGGCACCCATGCGTCGGGGCGTTGCGGCAGAGCCCCTCAAAAGGGGTTCCGCCCTCTCCATATCATAGCACGGCGCGCCCGAAAAGCGCGTCGAAGGCTGTCACGAATACTTGCTCGGCTTGCTCGAAAGATATTTCTTGACCATCAGAGCAACCTTGAAGGTCACGGCGTGATCAAACTCGCGCAAATCAAGCCCCGTCAGCTTTCGGATCTTCTCCAGACGGTAAACGAGGGTGTTTCGGTGCACGAACAGCTTTCTCGAGGTTTCCGAGACGTTCAGGTTGTTCTCAAAGAAGCTCTGCACCGTCATCAGCGTCTCGCGGTCAAGCGACTCGAGCGAGCCCTTTTTGAAAACCTCCTGCAGGAAGATCTCACAGAGCGTAATCGGAAGCTGATAGATCAGTCGGCCAATGCCGAGGTTCTCATAGCTGACGACGCTCTTCTCGGTATCGAACACCTTTCCGACCTCGAGGGCGATGCGCGCCTCCTTATAGGCACGGGCAAGATCCTTGATCCCCTCGGAAACGGTACTGATACCGATGCTGACCTTCGCGAAGAACTCGGCGCCGAGTGTCTCCGAGATCGTATTGGCAAGCGCCTCGAGCTCGCGAATCTCAACGTCGGAGTCAACCTCCTTCACGAGAACCACGTCCTGCTCGCCGACGTTGATCACGTAATCGTGCGCACGGTCGGGGAACATTCCGGCGACCATCTCGTACGGCAGAAGCTCGGTTCGTCCGTGAAACTTGATAATCAGGACGACACGGCACTCATCCCCCGTAAACTGAAGCTCCTTGCTCTTAATATAAATATCACTCGGCAAAATGTTGTCGAGCATGATATTCTTGATAAACGAGCTCTTGTCAAACTTCTCGTCGTAAAGCAGCTTCAGGTTCCCGATCGAAATCGCAAGAATCTCGGCATCGCGCGCGGCGGCACGGTCGTCACCCTCAACGAAAACGATGCAGTCGCCGCCGAAGCTCGCATCCAGCGCACGGTAGGTATAGCCCTCAAAAACCGCCGCGTCGGACGAGAACGCCAGCTCCTCGCGGATCCCCTGCCTTGACTCGCCGATCATCGTCAGCTCGCTGCAGGCAATAACGGTCTCGCTTTCGTCAAGAATGCCGAAAACACGGCCGATCGCATCCTTCATTTGATGGATCACGCCTTGGAACAAACGGTTGGACATAACGCGGTAGCTCCTTTCCTTAAAAAAGATACCGTTTTTTCATACACCCTATATCATATCTTATTTTTCGGGAAAATTCAAGGGCTTTCCATAAAAAATAAGAAATTTTTTTGATATCTTTATGCAATCTGTTAAACCGCGCCCAAAATCAGAGCTCAAGAAGCACGCTGATCGCCGCAAGCGCGTAGAGCGGCGCCGTCTCACAGCGCAAAATCCGCGGTCCGAGACCGGTCATTTTACATCCTGCTCTGCGTGCCGCCTCGGCCTCGGCAGCCGAAAAGCCGCCCTCCGAACCGACAATCACCGAAAGGTGTCGGGGGCGCTCTTCCAAAAGCTGCGCGCGGATCGGCTGCGTTCCCTCCCCCTCGTAGCAAAAGAGGGCTGTCGCATCATCCGTCGCCGCCCCAAGCATCGCTTCAAACGAAAGCGGCATCAGAACCTCGGGAAGCACGCCGCGCCCCGATTGCTTGGCTGCCTCGGCTGCAATCCTGGACAGGCGCTCGCGCTCGGCAGAAAGCTTCTCGGGCTTGGGGCGGCGGATGCAGCGCTCACTGAGAAACGGAACGATCCGCACGGCGCCGAGCTCGACCGCCTTCTGTACGACCGTCTCCAGCTTATCCCCCTTGGGATACGCCATATAGAGCGTGACGGCAAGCGGCATCTCGGTGCGGCAGACACCCTCGGAGAGAATTTCGGCAACTGCCTCGTCGTCGCGGATACGCGAAAGTCGGCAGAGCAGCTCTCTGCCGCCGTCGGTGCAGACGGTAATCTCCTCGCCGACCGACATTCTGAGCGCACGCGCCACGTGCCGCGCATCGGCACCCGTAATATACGCGCTTCCCTCGCGTACTGCATCCTCACAAACGAAAAATCTCGGCACGGCGTCACCTCACAGGCGGCGGAAGAGACAGGCGAACCAGTCGTTTTCCGAGATCACCCGCTCCTCGGCAAAGCCGCGCGAGAGCATCTCGCGGCGCACGTCGTCAAGGCGCGAGGCAATAATGCCCGAAACGATATACGCCGAGCCCCGATGCAGGTAAGCTCCGATGTCGGGTGCAAGACGAAGAAGAATGTCGGCAACGATATTGGCAACGGCAATATCGAAGCCGCCCGAGGGCGCCTTGACCTGAAGAAGCAGGTCGGAAACGTCGCAAACGATATTCTCGGCACCGTCGGCAAGCACGTTCTCCCTTGCGACGCGCACGGCAACGGGGTCAATATCGTAGGCATAGCAGGCTCCGGCGCCGAGCTTTGACGAAACGATTGAAAGGATGCCGCTTCCACACCCGACGTCAAGCACCGTCTCGCCGCCCGAAATCGCCTCCTGCAAAAGCAGAACGGCAAGCCGAGTCGTCTCGTGCGTTCCCGAGCCGAACGCCATGCCGGGATCCATTCTCACGGTCAGCTCCCCGTCGGCGGGGGTGTACTCCTGCCAGGACGGCACGATCGTCACGCGCCCGATCGGAACGGGATGGTAATACTGCTTCCAGGACTCCGCCCAGTCTTGCTCGTCCACTCCCTCAAGCGAAAGCTCCGCACGAATCCCGCTCGCCCCAAAGCGCTCGCGCAAAAAGGCAACGGCATCGCCCACGCTCCGCTCGGCGGGGATAAAGACCGAAACGGCAATGCGGCTCCGATCCGCCGAAAGAATACTCTCGTCAACGAGCGTGCCGTACATTCCGTCAAGGGGGATGTCGCTGTAATCCTCAATCATCAGTCCGTTGTCGATCATGCTCATCACGGCGGAGATCGCCTCAAGCTCTCCTCGGTCCGCCTTCGCCGTCAGCTTGGTCCATTCGTTTTTCTGTTCCATCGTCTTTCTCCGTTTCAAGGGTCGATCAGAAGCTCGCGCGCCGCCGCAACGTCGCGCCGAATCTGCTCGTAAAGCTTTTTGACCGAGTCGAATTTCTTTTCGGGGCGCAGGTATTTGCAAAACTCCACCGTCACGGTTCTTCCGTAAAGATCCTCGCAGTGGTCGATCAGATGCGTTTCGCAGCGAAGATCCCCCGCCTCTCCGAAAAAGGTAGGGCAAACGCCGACGTTGGATACCCCCCGTACCACGCGCCCTCGGTCGAGATGCACGCGCGACGCGTAAACGCCGCTCCTCGGAACGATCCCGCTCGTTTGAAAAACCTGATTGACGGTCGGCACGCCCTCGGTATGTCCGTAGCCCCGACCGCGAAGAACGGGGGCGGTCAGTGAAAAGGGGCGTCCCAGCATGGCGGCGGCAAGCTCGGCTTCCCCCGCCTCGACGGCGAGACGGATGGCGCTTGAGCTGATCACGCGATCCCCGAGATAGGCAGGAGCTATGACGGTGGCGTCGCGTCGGTTCTCGCGCATAAGCGCCGTGAGCCGCTCGGCATCGCCCGCCGCGCCCTTCCCGAATCGGAAATTGAAGCCGCAAACGGCAAGCTCGGCACCGCAAAGCGCGATCAGAACGTCGCGCACGAACGCCTCGGGAGAGAAGCCTGAAAAGGTCGGAAAATCGGCAACGAATACCACCTCGATCCCCAGCTCCTCGATCAGCCGCAGCTTGCTCTCAAAGTCGGTCAGCCTGCCAACGCCGGGCTTGACGCTTCGCACGTCGTCCGAGAAGGTAAAAACGGCGGGGCAAAGTCCTTTTGCCGCAGCCTCGCTGACCGTCGCCTCCAGCAACCGTCGGTGCCCGAGATGCACGCCGTCAAAAAAGCCGAGCGCCGTTACCGTTCCCATCGTATACGCGGGGAACATATCGGGAGTCAATCGAATCTGTTTCACGGGGCACCTCCTTCCCATAGCCGATCATTCATTTCATTATACCGCCTTTGACGGAAAAAGTCAATCCGAAAGCCGAACTTTGCCGCCCTGCCTAAAAATTTCGAAGGGCGCGTATTATAAAGACGGAAACCCCTCATCATAGAGAAGAGAATCCGCCGTCTCGGTTGACAGAGCTCCCCCAACTGTGATACAATGAACAAAATACCCCGAAGGCGCAACGGGGAGCGCGCCCTCGGATCGGAGGAGCACGTGCCGCCTTTTCTTTCCGTTTCACTTGCCCTGTTCGGGACAGCCTCGCTTTTGCTTCTGCTCTGGCTCCTTGCCGCGGCTCCCCGATCGAAGCGCCCCGAGGCGGGGCAGCTTTGCCGCGCGCACTACGCGCACAGGGGGCTTTTCGATCTCTCGCGCGGCATCCCCGAAAACTCGCTCCCTGCCTTTTCCCTTGCGGCAGAGCGGGGGGTTGGCATCGAGCTTGACGTTCAGCTATCCTCGGACGGTGTCCCGATGGTCTTTCACGACGGATCCCTTGAGCGTGCGTGCGGCGTTTCGGGCAGGCTCTGCGAGACGAGCTGCCGAAACCTCAAGCGCCTGTGTCTCTTTGGAATACCGGATGCAAGGATCCCAACGCTCGCCGAGGTGCTGTCGCTCGTCGACGGGCGCGTGCCGATCCTCGTTGAGATCAAGGAGCATCCGTCGCCGAGCGCCGTCGCCAAGGCAACCGCCAAGCTGCTGGACGGCTACCGCGGCACCTATCTCGTTGAGGCGTTTCACCCCCTTGCTCTGCTGTGGTTTCGTAAAAACCGTCCCGCGGTCATTCGCGGTCAGCTCTCGGCGGCGTTTCTGCGGCGCGCCGAAACCCGCCGCGCGAGATATTTTGTTTTGCAATTCTTCTTGCTGAATTTTATAACCCGCCCCGATTTTATTGCCTACGATCTGCGCAACCGCGATTCCGCTGTGATCCGCCTTCTCCGGACGCTCTTTTCGGTCCCGCTCCTCGGCTGGACGGCAAGGACCGCGTCGGACGGTCGGGTGCGCGGCTTTGACGGCCTGATTTTTGAGGGGGAGATCCCCCCGAAACCGAAAGGAAGCGACCATGAGAATTGAACTGACGGCAACCTGCCTCTTTGGACTTGAGCATCTGCTCGGCGAGGAGATCGACGCCCTTGGCTACGATCGCATCGAAACGATGGACGGGCGGATCACCTTCGTCGGAGACGAGGAGGCGATCGCGCTCTCTAACGTTTTTCTCCGCTACGCCGAGCGCGTGTTCATCAATCTCGGCAGCTTTCGGGCGGAGAGCTTTGAGGAGCTGTTTTCGGGCGTTCGCAAGCTGCCGTGGGAGTGCTGGATCGGGCAGAGCGACGCCTTCCCCGTTAAGGGGCATTCGATCAAAAGCCGGCTCTTTTCGGTCCCCGACTGTCAGAAGATCGTCAAAAAGGCGGTCGTCGAGCGGCTTTCGGGAGAATACGGGCTGAAATGGTTTCCCGAGGAGGGCGTTAAGTATCAAATCGAGTTTTTTCTCTTCAAGGACCGCGCAACGCTGATGATCGACACCTCGGGTACGCCGCTTCACAAGAGAGGATACCGCACCGAGGCAAACGCCGCGCCGATCCGCGAAACGCTTGCCGCCGCGATCGCCGCCTACGCAAGGCCGCGCGAGCAGGTGCTCTTCTGGGATCCGATGTGCGGCTCGGGCACCATCGCTATCGAGGCAGCCATGCAGATGCGGCGGATCGCCCCCGGTGCGAGGCGGCACTTTGCCGCCGAGGCATTTCCCGCCATTCCGAGGGGAGTTTGGCTCTCGGCGCGCGAGGAAGCGAGAGACGCGGAGATTCAGAGTGCCTTTGAGGTCTACGCATCGGATATCGATCCCGCCGCAGTTGCTCTTACCGAGGCAAACGCCCGCCGCGCCGGCGTGCTTGACTCCCTAAAGATCTTTGAAGCCGATGTCCGGCGCATCTCGGCACCAGGACGGCGCGGTACGGTCGTCACCAATCCGCCCTACGGCGAGCGGCTTCTCTCGGCTGAGGAGATCGTACCGCTCTATCGCTCGCTCGGGGAGCATTTCCGCTCGCTTGCTCCCTGGCAGATCTACGTCATCTCGTCCTCGCGCGATTTCGAGAGACTTTACGGCAAGCGCGCCGACAAGATCCGAAAGCTCTATAACGGTATGATCCCCTGCTATCTGTATCAGTACTTCAAAAACGAGAAAAGATAAAAGAAAACCGTCTTGGGCAAAAGCCCGAGGCGGTTTTCTCTCTCATTGGAATATGCTTTAATAATTCTCTGCCTTGATCTCGAAATATGCCTGCGCGTGAGAGCAAACGGGACAAAGCTTCGGTGCATCCTTACCGATGACGATGTTTCCGCAGTTGCGGCAGATCCAGACGGTGTCGCCCTCGCGCGAGAAAACGATCCCCTGCTCGATATTCGAGAGCAGCTTGCGGAAGCGCTCTTCGTGCGCCCGCTCGATCTTGCCGACCATCTCAAAAAGCGAGGCGATGCGCTCAAAGCCCTCCTCTCTCGCCGTTTTGGCAAAGCCGGCGTACATATCGGTCCATTCGTAATTCTCCGCCGACGCCGCGTCGTCGAGATTCACGGTCGTTTGCGGCATCTCTCCGCCATGCAGCAGCTTGAACCAGATCTCGGCATGCTCGCGCTCGTTCCCCGCCGTCTCGCGAAAGAGCGCCGCAATCTGCTCGTATCCGTCGCGCGAGGCGCGCGAGGCGTAATAGGTGTATTTGACGTGCGCCATCGACTCTCCCGAGAACGCCGCCATCAGGTTTGCCTCGGTTCTGCTTCCCTTGAGCTCCATATTCTCCCTCCGATTTGTTGATACTCAAAGGATGCCCTAAGAGGAAAAAAATATGCAGGATTGCTCCCGCCTTGCCGAAATTTTCATTTTGGTATTTTCTTTTGCTCCAAAATATTGTATAATTAATCGAAGGAACCCCCCATCAAAATCGGAGCATCGGACGAACGCTATGAAACGAAAAGACGCACTTCCCGAGCTGCTGGCGCCGGCAGGCTCATTTGAGGCACTGCTCGCCGCCGTTCTCGGCGGCGCCGACGCCGTGTATTTTGGCGGCCGCGCCATGAACGCACGCGCATTTGCCAAAAATTTTGACGACGAGGAGACGGCGCGCGCCATCGATTACCTGCACCTGCACGGGCGGCGCGCTTATGTCACGCTCAATACCCTGCTCTCGTCTCGGGAGCTTGAGGGGGCACTTGAGTATGCCGCAAGCCTCTACCGCCTCGGAGTCGATGCTCTGATCGTTGCCGACCTTGGGCTGATGCGGCTTTTGCATGAGGCGATCCCGCAGCTTGAGCTACACGCAAGCACCCAGGCATCGGTGCATTCCTCGGCAGGCGCCGACCTTCTCTGCGACTCGCTCGGTGTCTCGCGCGTGGTGCTTGCAAGAGAGCTTTCGCTTCAAAGCATTCGCTCGGCGGTCGAGACGGCAAAGCCCGAGATCGAGATTTTTCTGCACGGCGCGCTTTGCGTCTCCCATTCGGGGCAATGCCTTTTCAGCTCGCTTGTCGGCGGGCGGAGCGGAAACCGCGGCAGCTGCGCCCAGCCCTGCCGTCTTCCCTACGGAGACGCCTATCCGCTCAGCCTTCGCGACCTCTGTCTTGCCGAGCATATCCCTGCGCTCATTGACTCGGGCGTGTCCTCGCTGAAGATCGAGGGGCGCATGAAAAGTCCGACCTACGTCTACGGTGTCACGAGCATCTACCGCCGCCTGCTCGACGAAAGACGGTCGGCAAATCAAACCGAGCTTTCCCATCTTGCCCGTCTCTTCTCAAGAGGGGGCTTTACCGACGGCTACCTGACGGGGCAGCACGGCCGCCCCATGACAGGTGTCCGCTCCGAGCAGGACAAGACGGAAAGCCGACGGCTCGCCGAGGACCGAACCTTTGCACCGATGACTGTCTCGGTTTCGGGGCGATGCGAGATTCTCGCCGGGCGGCCCGCAGAGCTCACCCTTTCGCTCGGTCAAAAAACCGTTTCGGTCTCGGGCGCGGTGCCGAGTCCGGCACGCACCTCGCCGCTGGATGCCGACTCGGTCAAGGAGCGGCTCTCAAAGCTCGGGGGAACCCCCCTCGTGATGCGCCCCGAGGATCTTTCGCTCGTGCTCGGTGAGGGTCTGAATCTTTCGCCCTCGTCTCTCAACGCCCTGCGCCGCGATGCCGTTTCAAGGCTTCTTTCGAGCCGTCGCGAGACAAGCCCCTACCAAGCGCCGACGCTCTCTCGGCCGCCCTTCCCCGAGGCGAAGCTTCTCTCGCTCTCGCTTCGGTATGCCGAGCAGCTTGAGGGGCTCGACGACGCTCTTCTGTCGGCGTTTGACGAAATCTATCTTCCGCTCGGCGAGCTTGCACGCTGTAAAGAGAGACTGCCGAGCGGTGTCTCGCTTCCCGCCGTCGTCACCGACGGCGAGCTTGACGGCGTCCGCACTGCGCTGCGTTCCGCCGCCGCAAGAGGAATCTCGCTTGCCATGATCGAAAACGGCGGACAGCTCCCGCTTGTCAAGGAGCTTCCGATGCGTGCCGTCGGCGGCTTCCGACTTGGCGTGACCAACCGCGCCGCCGCCGCGCATTGGCTTTCGCTCGGGCTATCGGATCTCATCCTCTCGCCCGAGCTTCCCGCGGCACTCGCGGGGCATATCGGCGGTCGCGTCATCGTAGCGGGACGAATCCCCTTAATGCTCCTTGAGCGTTGCTTTATCCGAGAAACGGCAGGCTGTGACAGCTGCCGAGACGCCGCCCTGACCGATCGGCGCGGCGTTCGCTTTCCGCTTCTTCGCGAGGCTGAGCACCGCAATCTTCTGCTCAACAGCGCCGTAACCTACCTTGGCGACCGCCCCGAGCTTCTCGCCGAAGCAAGGATCCGTCGCAGGCATATTCTCATAACGAACGAGAGCCCCGTCGAATGCAAAAGGCTCATCGCCGCCTATCTCGCAAACAAGCCGATCAAGGGCGACGTCAGGCGTTTTCCAAAATCCTTCTGATATTTTGAAAAGGTCAACGAAAGGAAGCTCCCATGGCATATATTCTTGCATCAAAATCCCCCCGTCGCCACGCGTATCTCACCGAGCTTGGCATCCCCTTCACCGTCCTTACCGCCGATACCGACGAGTCGCTTGACGCCGACGTTTCGCCGCGACGGGGAGTCGAGCTCCTTGCCCGTCGCAAGGCCGAGGCGCTCTCGGATCTGGTTTCGCCGAGCGATACCGTGATCGCCGCCGATACGCTCGTTGAGCTTGACGGCAAAGCGCTCGGCAAGCCGACCGACGAGGCGGACGCCAAAGCGATGCTCTCGCGCCTCTCGGGCTCCTGCCACACCGTGCACACAGGGGTTGCCCTCAAGCGCGGCGCACGCATTCTCTCGGACGGAGAAACGACGGTCATTCGGTTTCGTCCCCTCTCGGACAGCGAGATCGACGCCTATATTGCAAGCGGCGAGCCGATGGACAAGGCGGGAGCCTATGGGATTCAGGGCGGCGCCGCGGCATTCGTCGAGTCGATTGAGGGCGAGCTTGACAACGTCGTCGGACTCCCCTGCAAAACGCTGCTTCGACTGCTTTCGGAGATTGAGAAATGAAAAACGCAAGAAAAAGGCTTGCCGAAACCGTCGAGCTCTTAAAGGAGCTTTACCCCGAAGCCGAGTGCGCGCTTGAATGGGGGGGAGAGGATCCCTGGCGCCTGCTCGTGATGGGGCGGCTTTCGGCACAGTGTACCGACGCACGCGTGAATCTCACCTGCCGCAGGCTTTTCGAGGTTTATCCGAATGCCGAGGCGATGGCGGCGGCAGATCCCGCCGAGCTGATGGAGCTGATCCGTCCGTGCGGCCTCTACCGCCGAAAGGCGCTCGATCTGAAGCACGCGTCCGAGCGGCTCGTTACCGTCTACGGCGGTCGCCTTCCCGATACGATGGACGAGCTTCTCACCTTCCCCGGCGTCGGGCGAAAGATCGCGAATCTCCTTCTCGGAGACGTCTTCGGTCTGCCCGCCGTCGTCACCGACACCCACTGCATCCGCATCTGCGGCAGGCTCGGCTACTATTCGGAGAGCGAGCGCTCTCCCGAGAAGATCGAGAGGCTCCTTTGGGGGCTGATCGAGCCTGCCGAGTCGTCCGACTTCTGTCATCGGATCGTATTTTTCGGACGGGAGATCTGCCGCGCGATCGGACCGCGTTGCACGGAGTGTCCCTTGGCGGCGAGGGCGCTGTGCAAAAAATATGCAACCGATGCGAAACGAGGTGCGCGCCGTGGAAAAGCTTAAGCTCCGCTATCCGCTCGTCGTCGAGGGGAAATACGACAAGATCACACTGTCCAGCATCGTCAAATCCCCCATCGTCTGCACGGGGGGCTACTCGATCTTCCGATCAAAGGACCTTCGCGCGCTGCTCCGTCGCCTCGCCGAGAGCTCGAAGCTGCTCATCCTGACCGACAGCGACGGCGCGGGAAAGCAGATTCGAGGGCATCTCTCGGGCATTCTGCCAAAGGATTCGCTGCTTCAGATCTATATTCCCAAAATTGTGGGAAAGGAAAAGCGCAAAAGGGCGCCGAGCAAGTCGGGGCTGCTCGGGGTGGAGGGGATGTCGGCGGTCCTGCTTCGGGAGCTGCTTTCCCCCTACGCCGCCGACGCCGACGAAAAGCCGAGGGGCGAGGCGATCACCAAGGCCGATCTGTACCTTGACGGTCTCTCGGGCGGAAAAGACAGCTCGGCGCTGCGCGCCCGCCTTGCCGAGGCGCTTTCATTGCCCGAGGATATGACTGCAAACGCGCTCCTTGAGGCGATGAATCTTCTCATCGACAAGCAGGAATACCGCCGACTCGTTCAGAAGATCAAAAAATGCCTCCAATAAGAAAATTCTCTCAAAAAGACGAATATTGACAAAAGCCGACGGTACGCAGGGCATTTCGCATGCCTTGCGTACTTTTTCTCCCGCGGAAAATTTTTTTCGGCTTTTTTCGGGAATTTTTTGAATAATTATGCGTGTTTCTGTCGGTTTTTCGAGAATATTCTTGCATTTTATTCATAAAAACCGCTTTTTCCAAAATAACGGCAGGGCAAATGCAAGAGCACCTCTCTTTTGAATTTGATACAATAGAGGGGTGAGAAAAAACGACCGATAAAGGAGCCGCGTATGTCAACTTACCCCATTTGCTTTCCCCGGGAAATCCGCCCCATTCGCTTTGAGCGAGCCGAGATCGGCGGTCTTGTCGCCGACTATTTCTTTTGCCGCGAGGAGAACCGCTCGTATTCGGTTTCGGTCTGGTGTGAGGGGCGCGAGGCGCGCCTTCCCTGCTTCACCGAGCACCGACTCGTTGCCGAGGCATTCTATCTCCTGATCAAGGAGGAAGGGGTTCTCCCCGCATCGCTTGACGAGCTTTGGCAGGAGTTTTCGGGCGAGCTTGTCGTATCGTAGAGCCTGCATTGGGTATAAGCAAGCGACAGCAAAAAGGGACGGGTGGCGCGCAGATGCGCGGCACCCGTCCCTTACAAGACGAGCCGAGGGCGTGTCCCGACGGAGCAGCCCTATTTCAGAAAAGTCCCGTAATCCGTCCGTGCTCGTCAACGTCGATGCGCTCGGCGGCAGGAGCCTTGGGAAGTCCGGGCATCGTCATGATCTCGCCGGTCAGAACGACAAGGAAGCCGGCACCTGCCGAAACGCGAACCTCCTTGATCTTGACGGTAAAGCCCTCGGGAGCACCGAGCTTGCTCGGGTCGTCGGAGAAGCTGTACTGCGTTTTGGCAATGCAGATCGGAAGCTTGTCAAAGCCGAGCTCGGTCAGCCGAGCAATCTGCTTTTTGGCGGCAGGCTCGACGGTAATCCCCTCGCCTCGATAGACGCGGCGAACGACCGCCTCGATCTTCTCGGTGATCGAAAGCTCGTCGGGATAGCAATGATCGAAGCTGTTTTCGGTCTCGCAAAGACGAACGACCTCGCGCGCAAGCTCCTCGCCGCCGAGTCCGCCCTTGCCCCAAACCTCGGAGAGAACGGTATTGACCCCGAGCTTTCGGCACTCTGCGATAATCGTTTCGATCTCAGCCTCGGTGTCGGTCGGGAAGCGGTTTACCGCAACCACCGACGGCAAACCCCAGACGTCGCGGACGTTCGACACATGACGGAGCAGATTGGGAAGACCGCGGCGCAAAGCGGGAAGATTCTCCTCGCCGAGCTCGGTCTTGGCAAGTCCGCCGTGCATCTTCAGAGCGCGCACAGTCGCCACGACGACGACCGCCGAGGGACGAAGCCCCGCCACGCGGCACTTGATATCAAGGAACTTCTCGGCGCCGAGATCGGCACCGAAGCCCGCCTCCGTTACGGCGTACTCCCCGAGACGCATTGCCATTTTCGTGGCGATGACCGAGTTGCATCCGTGTGCAATATTGGCGAAGGGACCGCCGTGCACGAGCGCGGGCGTGCCCTCGAGAGTCTGGACGAGGTTGGGCTTGAGCGCATCGCGGAGCAGCGCCGCCATAGCACCCTCGGCGTGAAGCATTCCCGCCGTAATCGGCTCCTCGGCATAGGTATATCCGACGATAATGCGTGCAAGTCTCGCCTTGAGGTCGGAAATCGAGGTTGCAAGGCAAAGGATCGCCATGATCTCGGATGCCACGGTGATATCGTAGCGATCCTCGCGCGGCACGCCGTTGACGCGGCCGCCGACACCGTTCACCACGTAACGGAGCTGACGGTCGTTCATATCGACGCAACGGTGCCAGGTGATCCTGCGCGGATCAATTCCGAGGGCGTTGCCCTGATAGATGTGGTTGTCGATCATTGCGGCAAGCAGGTTGTTTGCCGCACCGATGGCATGAAAATCTCCCGTAAAATGCAGGTTGATATCCTCCATCGGAACGACCTGTGCGTATCCTCCGCCTGCTGCACCGCCCTTAACGCCGAAGACGGGTCCGAGGGACGGCTCGCGGAGTGCAACCACGGGGCGGCGACCGATGCGGCGGAGCCCGTCGGCAAGTCCGATGGTCGTCGTCGTCTTTCCCTCCCCCGCGGGGGTCGGCGTAATCGCCGTGACGAGGATCAGCTTCCCCTTCGGCGACTCCTCGTCGAGCAGAGAAAGGTCGATCTTCGCCTTGTATTTTCCATAGTATTCCAGCTTGTCCTCGGGGATGCCCGCAACCGATGCAATCTCTCCGATCGGCTGCATTTTCGCGGATTGTGCAATCTCAATATCACTCAAGTATGCCATTTTCTACTCCTTCACAGCACGTTGACATTTATTTCCCGAAAGCTCAAACGAGAGTCGATTCGCCCGGGCGGGGAAACCGACTCTCGCTCTGTTTTTATCAGTTGGTGACCGACGTTGTCGAGCGCAGAGTCACGTCGTGATATCCGCCCTCAACGATGCTCGTTGCCGAGACGAGGGTGATCTTCGCGTTCTTCTGAAGATCGGGGATATTCAGAACGCCGACGTTGCACATGGTGGACTTGACCTTATACAGGCTCTTTGCCACGTTGTCGCGCAGCGATCCCGCATAAACGACGTAGGAATCGACGCCCTCCTCGAAGGACAGCTTTGCCTTGCCGCCGAGATCGTATCTCTGCCAGTTTCTCGCGCGGTTGGAGCCCTCGCCCCAATACTCCTTCACGTAGGTGCCGTTGATGTTCAGCTTGTTGGTGGGCGACTCGTCAAAGCGAGCGAAGTAGCGGCCGAGCATCATGAAGTCGGAGCCCATTGCGAGCGCCAGCGTCATATGATAATCGTGCACGATGCCGCCGTCCGAGCAGAGCGGGATATAAACGCCGGTCTCGCGGAAATACTCGTCGCGTGCCTCGGCAACCTCGATGACCGCGCTCGCCTGGCCGCGGCCGATGCCCTTCTGCTCACGGGTGATGCAGATCGAACCGCCCCCGATACCGATCTTGATGAAGTCGGCGCCTGCCTTGGCAAGGAACAGGAAGCCCTCGCGGTCAACGACGTTGCCGGCGCCGACCTTAACGGTGTCGCCGTACTTCTCGCGGATGAAGTCGAGAGTCTTTTTCTGCCAGCAGGTATAGCCCTCGGAGGAGTCGATGCAGAGAACGTCGGCACCCGCCTCAACCAGCGCAGGAACGCGCTTCTCATAGTCGAGCGTATTGATACCGGCGCCAACCATGTAGCGCTTGTTCTTATCGAGCAGCTCCTGGGGATTCTGCTTGTGCTCGGAGTAATCCTTGCGGAAGACGAGGTATGCAAGATGCCCCTTTTCGTCCACGAGAGGAAGGGAGTTCAGCTTGTTCTCCCAGATGATATCGTTCGCTTCCTTGAGCGTGGTGGTGATCGGAGCGGTCACGAGCTTCTCAAGGGGCGTCATGAAGGAGGAAACGGGCAGATCGGTTGACATACGGCTTACGCGATAGTCGCGCCCGGTGACGATGCCGAGCAGCTTGCCGTTTGCCGTACCGTCGTCGGTCACCGCAATGGTATTGTGCCCGTTCTTCTCAACGATTGCCAGGACGTCAGCGAGCGTCTGGTCGGGCTTGAGGTTCGAATCACTCACGACGAAGCCTGCCTTATAGTTCTTGACGCGGGCAACCATCGCCGCCTCGTCCTCGATCGTCTGCGAGCCGTAAATAAAGGACATTCCGCCCTCCTTGGCAAGCGCGATCGCCATGCGGTCGTCGGAAACCGACTGCATGATCGCGGAAACCATCGGAATGCTCAGCATGATCGGGCACTCCTCCTCGGCCGGACGGTACTTCACGAGCGGCGTACGGAGACTGACGTTCGCGGGAATGCACTCCTCCGAGGTATAGCCCGGAATCAAAAGATACTCACTGAAGGTGTGGGACGGTTCGCTGAAAATATGTGCCATCGTTCTCTCTCCTATCCAAGTTTCTTCGTTATCTGCTTGGCTCAAAAAATATTTTTACTATTATAGCACACTTTTATCCGCCGTGCAAGATGTGGGGACAAGTTTTTTGCCCCAAAAAAAGATTTTTCGAGCGTTTTTCGCCCCGCACTCTTTACAAACGTCGCGACGTATACTATAATGAAGACGGCAATACCGAAAAAACATCGGGAGGTTCTCAATGATTTCCAATTCTCACATCCGTCTCTCCGCCCGCCGCCTGCTCGGAGGCAATCTCTTTTCCAACAAATGGATCATGGCAATGGTCGGCTGCCTGCTCTGCGAGCTTGCCACCGGGCTCACCTCAAGCTTTTACGTCGGGTTCGTTCTTCTCGGCTTCTTTGAGCTTTCACTTGCCTTCTTCCTGCTCCGCCCGATCCGCACGGGCGAGGACTTTCGGCTCGGCGATCTCCTGAAGAGCTTTACCGCGCCGAACGCAGCGTCCACGATCCTGACCGGCGTTATGAAAAATCTCTTTCTTTTCCTCTGGTCGCTGCTCTTCCTCATCCCCGGCATCGTCAAGTCCTATTCCTACGCTCTGACGGGATACATCCGCGCCGACCGCCCCGAGCTCAGCTTCTCCCAAACCATCACCGAAAGCCGCCGTCTGATGCAGGGGCATAAGCTGGATCTGTTCTGCCTTGATCTCAGCTTCTTCGGTTGGTATCTGCTCGGTACGCTCTGCTGCGGTATCGGCATCTTTTTCGTCGCCCCCTATCATTCTCTTTCCCGCGCGCTCTTTTACGAGGCGATTGTTCGCACCGAGCCCGCCGCGCAAGCCAACGGCTACAGCGCCGCATGAGTCTTCTGCCCCCCAAGGCGTCAGCTAAGCTTCGTTAAGCTTGGCGGACGCCTTTTTGATTGCGCAAACGACGGATCCGCAAAAAACGAGCGCCGAATTTTATCGAATTTTCTTTTGCAATTCGCTTGCAATCGCAACGAGTTTATGGTATACTGTCCGTGTAGGCGTTTTTTACTATTAATGGAAATAATAAAAAATGTAAAAATACCGAAACGTCGTTTCGTGCCGCCTCGGCGGTTTCTATATAGAGGGTAGTATGAAAAACAAGCGCAGTCGCGAAAATCTGTTTTCCGCGAAGAGTCAGGCGCTGAACATCGCGGTCATCGCGTTCATTCTTGGGTTGACCTTTTTCGTGTTGTTCAGCAGTCTGTACGATCCGGATAATCCGATTGATTTCTCCGAGCTGCTCCATCTGAAATGGGGCTGGCTCCTTCTCGGTCCGATCTTCCTCTCCCTTTCGGTGTTCTGCGAGGCAAGAAATCTCTCGCTCATCCTTCGGGAGCTCGGGCATCACAGAAGCTACAAGGAGTGTACGATCTACGCATCCTCGGATATCTACTTCTCCTCGATCACGCCGTCTGCCACGGGCGGTCAGCCCGCTGCGGCGTACTACATGACTAAAAGCGGCATTCCCCTGTCGCAATCCTCGGCGGTTTTGGTGCTAAACGTCACCTTTTATACGGTTGGGCTTATCGTTTTCACCGGACTTGCCTTCCTCTTGCGCCCCGAGTATTATGCCGATTTTGCCTTCAGCGAGAAGCTTTGCATCTGGTTAGGGCTCGGCTTTCACGCCCTGCTTGCCGCCGTCTGCATCCTGTTCATGGTCTCGCGGAAAACGGTGCTGCTCGTCGGGGGGCTCGTGATCCGTCTGCTGACCGCCGTTCATATCTTTAAGAACAGAGACGAGAAGATGGCTGCGTTCCGCGCCTCGATCGAGACCTACCGCTCCTGCCTCACGATTTTGAAAAAGAATCCCTCGCTCGTCTTCCGCCTGCTCTTTTACTCGGTGATGCAGAGACTGATCCTGACGCCGATCACCTATCTCGCCTTCCTCTCAATGGGAATCGAAGCATCGCTCATTGACGTCGTTTCGATGCAGATTTACTGCACGGTCGGAGCCTCTGCCATCCCCCTGCCGGGCGCCATGGGCATCTCCGAGGCGCTGTACGTCTTGCTCTTCAAGCGCTTTATTCCCGATGCGAACCGCTGTATGTTCTCCATGGTTCTTTCGCGCTCGGTCGCGGGCTATCTTTCGATCCTGTTTTGCGGATACATCACCATGTCGCATCACATCCGAAGCACCGTTCGTGCCCGCCGTGAGGCCGAGGCGCTCGCCGCCGCCGAGGACGGAGAGTCAACCGAAGCGCCCTGATGGGCTCGCCGCCATATTCACCCGTCTCGGGACACCCGAGACGGGTGAAGCAATTTTCAGATGACAGGAAAAGAGTATCAAGCCGATGGAAATCATCAACGCACACGCACATATCTATCCCGAAAAAATCGCGCAAAAGGCAACCGACACGATCGGCGTCTTTTACGATATCAAAATGGAAATGCCCGCCGGAACGGCAGAGCAGCTGCTCCTTGACGGCAGACGCGGCGGAATCTCGCGCTACGTCGTGCATTCGGTTGCAACCACGCCGCGGCAGGTGCGCCCGATCAACGAGTTCATAAGAGGCGAGGCGGAAAAGCATCCCGAGTTCATCGGATTTATCACGCTGCATCAGGATCTCTCCGACGAGGAGCTTCGGCAGGAGCTCGACTTCGCACTTGCAAACGGCATGAGGGGCATCAAGCTCCACCCCGATTTTCAAAGGTTCGACGTGGACGGAGAGGGCGCAGAGCGGCTCTACCGCGCCGCCGACGGACAGCTTCCCTTCCTTCTGCACATGGGCGACGACCGCTACGACTACTCAAAGCCCGAGCGGCTTGTGAAAATGGCGAAGAAGTTTCCCGAAACGACCTTTATCGCTGCGCACTTCGGAGGCTATCGCCGCTGGGACGATGCCGTCCTGTATAAGGGCCTGCCAAACGTCTATTTCGACACCTGCTCGTCCCTGCCCTTCATCGATGCAAAGCGGGCGCGGGAGCTGATTGATCTGCTCGGTGCCGACCGTTTCTTTTTCGCAACCGATTTTCCGATGTGGGATTCGGTCGGCGAGCTTGCGCGCTTTAATGAAATCCCCCTTTCCGACGACGAGCGCGAGGCGATCCTCGGGGGCAATATCAAGCGGCTTCTCGGGCTTTGACCGGCTCCGACCTGCCGCTGAGCGAGACTTTCCGAGATGCAAGAGGCGCATTTCGGGCAGGCTTGGCTTTTTTTGAAAAAAGGTATTGACAAACCCCCGCCCCATCTGCTATAATAACATCCGTCGCGGACAAATGCCCGCGATAGGAAGAGATGGCCTGGTAGCTCAGTTGGTTAGAGCGCCGCCCTGTCACGGCGGAGGTCGTCGGTTCGAGTCCGATCTGGGTCGTTATGGATTAAGAGATTAGTCCAGACCAAAAGTTGGGGTCTTAGCTCAGCTGGGAGAGCATCTGCCTTACAAGCTGAGGGTCACAGGTTCGAGCCCTGTAGGCCCCACTAACTTTATTTATATTTGGTTTCGCCGATATGGCTCAATTGGCAGAGCAGCTGATTTGTAATCAGCAGGTTGGGGGTTCGAGTCCCTCTATCGGCTTATGGATTTATTCCATATGGATGGATTCCCGAGTGGCCAAAGGGGACAGACTGTAAATCTGCTGCAAATTGCTTCGGTGGTTCGAATCCACCTCCATCCATTTGCTTATGCATAATTCTTATGTATGAAGCATATAATTAAATATGGAGCCTGCAATTGCAAGTTCAATAACGCGGGGTGGAGCAGTCTGGAAGCTCGTCGGGCTCATAACCCGAAGGTCATAGGTTCAAATCCTGTCCCCGCTACTACGTCTACATAGACGAATGCCCAGATAGCTCAGTTGGTAGAGCAGAGGACTGAAAATCCTCGTGTCACTGGTTCGATTCCGGTTCTGGGCATTTTTTAAACCCTAAATGTACAAGCATTTAGGGTTTTTTCTTTTTCTTAGTAGCATAGGAGTCATAAGCATTGCGAAAATTGGCTTGTCATGTTACAGTATAGTGAGTAAGAATTTTAACAAAGAGAGGGATTTCTTATGCAGCATGATAAAAAAATATGGGTGGGAACTTCCGGCGATGAGAAGGTTTATATCTATCCGAAGATGGCAAACCGACATGGTTTAATTGCAGGTGCCACCGGTACAGGAAAGACAGTTACCCTGAAGGTGCTGGCGGAGTCCTTTAGTGATATGGGTGTGCCTGTATTTTTAGCAGATGTAAAGGGTGACCTGGCAGCAATGTGCAGACCGGGAGAAGCATCCGATACCGTAAAGAAAAGAATGGATGAAATGAATCTGGCAGAAAATGGTTACCAGTTCAGTGCCTACCCTACTACATATTGGGATATATATGGTGAAGGCGGTATGCCTCTGCGTACCACTATCTCTGAGATGGGGCCTTTATTACTTAGTCGTATTATGGATTTAAATGATATCCAGACGGATATTATGACAATTATTTTTAAAATTGCAGATGATGAGGGACTATTACTTCTGGATACCAAGGATTTACGTTCTCTGGTAAGCTATATTTCAGAAAATGCTGATGATTATGAGCATACCTATGGTAAGATGTCAGGACAGAGTTTGGGGGCAATCATTCGTGCGATTGTTGCTTTGGAAGCAGAGGGCGGAGATATGTTCTTTGGTGAGCCTGCACTGAATATCAGGGATTGGATGTGTACTGATTACAGTGGTAAGGGTGTGATTCAGCTTTTGGATTGTCGCAAGCTCATCAATAATCCTACACTGTATTCCACTTTCCTGCTTTGGATGATGTCCGAACTGTTTGAGACGCTGCCGGAAGCAGGTGATTTAGAGAAGCCTAAGATGATATTTTTCTTTGATGAGGCTCATATGCTGTTTGATTCCGCATCAAAAACTTTGCTTGAAAAGATTGGCCAGGTTGTAAAATTGATTCGTTCTAAGGGTGTGGGCATTTACTTTATTACGCAGAATCCCAGAGATATTCCGGATGAAGTTCTGGCACAGCTTGGTAATAAGGTACAGCATGCCCTGCGTGCTTACACACCTGCAGAGCAGAAGGCTGCAAAGGCAGCATCACAGTCTTTCCGTGTGAATAAAGAGTTTGATACCTTTGAGGTGCTGACTTCACTTGGTACCGGTCAGGCAATAATCTCTGTGCTGGATGAGGAAGGTATCCCTACTGTTGTGAAGAAATGTGATATTCTGCCACCCCAGAGTCGGATGGGTGCACTGGATGAGAGTGAACGTAAGTCTCTGATTACAGGTAATTTATTATATAGCAGATACAGCGAAGAAGTAGACAGAGAGTCTGCTTATGAGTTGTTAGAGAAGAGAGTATTGGCTACTGCCGAAGAAGAACGTTTGGAAAAAGAAGCAGTTGCTGCGGAGAAACAGCGTCAGAAGGATGAAGCTGCTGCAGAGAAACAACGTCAAAGGGAAGAGGCGGCAGCAAAGAAAGCGGCAGAGAAAGCAGAAGCAGCGAAAGAGCGTCAGGCAAAAAGAGTAGTTAGGAGCGTTGCTAATAGTGCAGGAAGTACGATTGGCCGTGAAATTGGCAACACTATCGGCAAGTCTATTGGTGGAAATTTTGGTAAGAAGCTGGGGGGGAATGTAGGTGCTTCTCTGGCAAGAGGTATTATAGGTACACTTTTTAATCTGAAATAGATATAATGTGTATATAAATTTAGGAGTGAATATGAAACAATTGGAATATCCGTTTGACTCAGAATATATTTTGAAAAAGAAGAAGGCACTTAAGAGAGAGTTGTTAGGGTCACTCCAGCCTTGTATACAAAAGAAAATAGCAATTCTGGGCGGTTCTACAACAAGGGACATTAAGGATATTTTAGAATTGTTTCTGTTGAATTACGGAATACAGCCGGTATTCTACGAGTCCGAATATAATATGTATTGGCAGGATGTAATGTTTGATAATATGCAATTGAAGGAGTTCTCGCCGGATTTAATATATATACATACATCTGCAAGAAATATTATGGAATATCCGAATTTGCGTGATACGCAGGAACAGATAGAGGAGATGTTGCATAGCTGTTATAACCATTTTGAAATGCTGTGGAACAAAATTGAGCAAACTTATCATTGTCCGATTATTCAGAACAATTTTGAACAGCCTTTTTACCGTTTGCTTGGAAATAAGGATATTTCAGATATGCATGGACGGGGGAATTTTGTGCATGCATTGAATACAAAATTTTATGAATATGCACAAACCCATAATCATTTTTATATTCAGGACATTCATTATATGGCGTCCTGCTATGGTCTGCAGAAATGGGCGGATCCGTTCTACTGGCATATGTACAAATATGCTTTAGCAGTGCCGGCAATACCGGAGCTTGCCTTTAATCTGGCTAATATTATTAAGTCCATTTATGGCAAGAATAAAAAGGCTCTGGTGCTTGACCTGGATAATACGCTTTGGGGTGGAATCGTAGGGGACGACGGTGCTGAGAATATTGAAATCGGTCAAGAAACTTCTATGGGGCAGTTGTATAGTGAATTTCAGAAGTATATTAAAGCACATCAGGATTTAGGGGTGCTTTTGACAATTGATTCCAAAAATGATATAGAGAACGCTTTGGCCGGATTAAGCAGACCGGACAGTGTGCTTAAGGCGGAGGATTTCGTCGTGATAAAGGCAAACTGGGAACCGAAGCACAAGAATCTGGCAGAAATTGCCGAGACGTTAAATATAGGGCGTGACAGCTTGGTATTTGTAGATGATAATCCGGCAGAAAGATTGATTGTTAAGGAGCAGATACCGGAAACGGCTGTGCCGGAAGTTGGTACGCCTGAGCAATATATATTGCGTTTGGACAGAAATGCTTATTTTGAGGTGACAAGTATTTCTGAAGATGATTTACAACGTACGGAAATGTACAAGGAAAATGCCAAAAGGCGTGATTTGCAGGAAAGTTTTGGGGATTACAGGGAGTACTTGATATCCCTGGACATGCATGCGGAAATTCGTCCTTTTAGTGAAGTGTATATGTCACGAATTGCACAGCTGACGAATAAAAGCAATCAGTTCAATCTGACGACCAGACGTTGCAGTCAGGCTGAGCTGGAAACTATTGTGACAGATGACAGATATATTACCTGTTATGGAAAATTGTCGGATCGTTTTGGTGATAATGGTGTGGTATCGGTGGTATTCGGTCATAGGGATGAAACACAAAAGACCATATTCCATATTGATTTGTGGCTGATGAGTTGCAGAGTGTTGAAACGTGACATGGAATTTGCTATGATGGATTATCTGGCAGAACAATGTATGGCAGTGGGGATAGAGGAGATTAGAGGATATTATTATCCGACTGCTAAAAACAAGATGGTAAAAGATTTTTATCAGATGCAGGGATTTGAGAAAATAGCGGAAGATGCAGAGGGTAATACGACCTGGAGTTTATATCCGCTATCTGATTATAAAATAAAAAATACAGTCATTAAAGTAAATGAAAGACAAAAAGGAGAGTAAGAATGACAAGGGAAGAAGTGTATACAAGATTAACATCGGTGTTCAGAGATGTATTTGATGATGAGACAATAGAGCTTACTGATGAGACCACCTCAGAAGACATAGAGGACTGGGATTCCTTTGAACATATTAACCTGGTGGTGGCCGTAGAAGAAGAATTTTCTTTCAAAATCCCCATGGGTAAGGTGGTTACTATGAAAAATGTGGGTGAGATGGTAGATATTATTATGGAGATGGGTAACTAGTTTACGGTGAAGATAAATGAGTTTAGTTAGCTTTCAATTTTTTTGCTTTCTGCTGATAAGTCTCGTTGTCTATTATGCAGTAGGTGCAAAAATGCAACAATATATTGTGCTGACGGCAAGTCTGGTGTTTTTTGTGAGTGCTTCCGGGGAGAAGTGGTTACAGATGTTGGCGATGCTTGCTTTTGTGGTGCTGCTTACGTATTGCGGCGCACGAATGATTGACGGTCTCGAAGGTAAGAAACGGACTTGGGGTGCTACCGCGGTTATTGCCGTATTAGTAGCGAATCTGGTGATGTTGAAATATGTATATAATCTGGGAGTGCTGTTACTCTCTGTTTTTAAAATGGACTCAGATATATCCTGGCTACAATTTGCGGCACCCATCGGTATATCTTATTTTACATTATCTGCCATCGGATATTTGATGGAGGTTTATTGGGGAAATTACCGTTGTGAAAGAAATTTTGTGATTGTAGCAGATTTTATTTGTTTCTTTCCCCAGATTGTGTCGGGTCCCGTAGCGCATTTTGGAGATATGTGTAACCAATACAAAGAAAAGCACGGATTGCAATATGAAAATATCAAGTCAGGTGCAATCAGAATGCTTTGGGGTTACTTTAAAAAGCTGGTTATTGCGGACAGAGTGGCACTTGTAGTGCAAGCAGTATATGGGAATTATGCAGAGCGTAGTTCTTTGATAATATTGTTTGCCATGCTGTGTTATGCGATACAGTTGTATACGGATTTTTCCGGATGCATGGATATCATATTAGGTGCTGCTAAATTGTTTGGTATTACACCGCCGGAAAATTTTGAGGCACCGTTTTATTCACGTACCATTCCGGAATTTTGGAGACGGTGGCACATTACACTTGGAGCATGGTTTAAAGATTTTGTAATGTATCCGGTATTAAAGACTAAAACATTTGTAAATTTAGGCAAAAAGGCAAAGAAGCGTCTGGGTAAAAATATGGGAAAAAAGGTACCCACCTATTTGTCGCTACTACTTGTCTGGTTTTTATTAGGGTTATGGCATGGAGGGATATCTTATTTCTTCATGGCATCAGCTATCATTCCATGTGCATACCTGATTTTAGGAGACTTTTTTCAGCCGCAGCTGGAAGGAATTCGAATTAAGCTTAAAATAAATCCGGATAATGTTCTTTTTGTACTGTTTCAGCGTGTCAGAACAGTGTTACTTATTTGTATTTGCTGGATATTTATATGTACGGAAAGTGTAAGCAGAGGAATAGATGTAATTGGGCATTTTTTCACAAATATAAACTATTCCAACGATATAATGGCGCTATTGGCAGAAGCCGGTATCGGCATGGGTAAAATGGCAATTTTATTGGTGAGTATTCTGGCACTTTTTATTGTGGACTATCTGAAATATAGAAAGATATCCGTTCTCTCGCTTTTGGATAGGCAATGTCTTGTGGTGCGATGCGGATTACTATATCTGTGTGCGGCACTGATTTTGCTCTATGGCATGGTGGGAAGTTCCTCCTTTATATATTTCCAGTTTTGAGGTAAAGCATGAGTTCGAGTAGGAAAAAATGGATTGGAATGATTTTGTTTGTGTTGCCATTACTGTTGTTACTGACAGGCATTAATTATTTGGCTGATCCGGCAAACGTATTCCACAATTTTAGTGAAGAAATGGCACAGGCCATGATAGAAGGAAATGCTGTACAAGTATATAGCAATAATATGGATGACAGAGAGGTACAGCAATATGTAATTCAAATGATGCCGGATAGGCTGGATGCCATAGTTTGGGGATCGAGTACTGCATTGACGATAGACACAGAAATGGTTGGCGAGGAAGAGTTTTATAATCTGGCAGTGTCTTCGGCAAGCTATTATGATTTCATGGCAAGTTTGGCATTGATGCAATTAAATAGTAAAACAACAGACAGAATGATTATTTCATTAGATTCCCGCATGTTTGATCCGGATGTTTATATGGCTGACGGACGGCACGACAGATTGATGGCGTATTCAGAGTATATGTTAGATTATTTGAATGGAAAGGTTTCGGCAGACGAGATACCGGACTTAGTGGAGAAAACAGGAGTGATGGAAAAGATTAGCACACTTTTTTCCGTATCCTATTTTCAATGGTCGATAGAATATATCAAGACACATGGGCTGAAAGCATTCACGCAGGACAGATGGCAGATAGTTGATGTGGATAGTACCGAAAACAAATATTTGCCCGACTATAGTGGTGTATATGCACAGAGTGCAGAGGAGGTTTCTGCAGAAGAGGTAATAAATGCGTGTAACATTTATTGGATGGAAGCAAACGTGACAGAGTATGCGATGGCAGATGCCGAGAATATGGCGATGTTTGAAAAGGTGATTATGTATTTGCAGGAACAGGGTACGGAAGTGGAGTTATTTCTTTGCCCGTTTGCTCCGGCGTTGTGGGACCGTATTGGGGAGCAGCAGTATCCCATGCTTTTTCAGTTAGAAGAGTATGCATCATATCTGGCAAGCGAGTATGGGGTAAAAGTACATGGTTCCTACAATCCATACAATGTAGGTCTAACCAATGAAGATTTTTATGATGCGCGTCATGTAAAGAAAGGTTCCTTGAAGAGAGTGATTCAGTTTAGCAGTGATGAACCTGAAAATGAATAGGATAGATTTGGGATATATATGGAAAAATGCGAATATAGTCGTGTGAGATAAAACAAGGCGCTGTTGAGCGCCTTGTTTTTTATATAATTTATGATATACTGGAAAAGCAGCAAAAAGAGAAGTTTTTGAGTTGGAGTAAGAAATGAATAAGAAGGATAAAAAGAAAATTATAATAGATCCGACAAATGTGCAGGCGCAGTCAGAAGAGCCTGTGGACAAGATAACGAATGAAGAAATTTCCCTGCAAAAAGAGCAAGCGGTCAGAAGAGCAAAGGAAGCTATAAGAAATTCCTCCATAAACGTAGATGCGGAGGAGGAATTCAAATTTGACAGAATTCGCGAGGATGAACCGGAAACGAAAAAGTACATTGCACAGTCAGCGCCTAAAAAGAAACGTACCGGACTGGTGATTGGAATCAGTATTGTAGCGGGACTATTTCTTGTGGCAGTGATTGCTTACGGCTTTGTGGCAATTCATTATCAGAGTTGTTTTATGCCCGGAACATATATCGACGACATGGATTGTAGCGAGATGGAGGTTGCGCAGGTAACAGCCCAAATCAGACAACAGGAGTTGGAGGATTATTCGCTGCAAATATACGGTAAGGATGCCGCAGGTAATTCGGTTATCCTGGGAACTATTACGGCAGAAGATGTGGGTATGGAGCTGAAGGACGATTTGTTGCAGGTACAGGCATTTTTTGATCGCCAGGAGCCGCTGCTGTGGATACAGAGTCTTGGAAACAGACAGGTAAAGCATGAGCTGACGAAAGAGATTGTTTATGATGAGACTAGATTGGACCAGCTTATTTCCGAAATGAACTGGGCGGAGAATACACAGAATATTGTGCCCCGGGATGCTTATTTAAGTGAGTATTCAGAAGAAATAGGTGGATATGAAATCATTCCTGAAATCCAGGGAAACCGCTTGGACATGGAACGTGTGGCAGAATTGATTAAGCAGGCACTTTATGCTAGAGAGTCCTCTGTGAATCTGGAGGAGCATGCATGTTATGAGCAACCGGAGGTAACAGCGCAAAGCGAGGATTTGGTTGCGTTGAGGGATACATTAAATAAATGGCTGAGCACAGATATTACCTATGATTGGAATGCATCAGAGGTCAAGCTGAACAAACAACAGTTAGCAGAATGGATATCAGTGGAAGATGGCGAGGCAGTCCTTGACGAAGAGGCGGTTGCAGCATTTGTGAAAGAGAATGCAGGGAAATATGATACCTATGGCAAAAATCGTAGATTTGTTACAACACAGGGTGTGGAGTTAACCTTGCCCTCCGGTGCATTTGGTTGGAAAACAGACACAGAAAAAGAGTGTGAAGAATTAATTGCGCTAATAAAAGAAGGAACCGTAGGAGACAGAGAACCGGTGTATTCCAGTAAGGCGCCTTGGAAGGGAACTAATGATATCGGTAATACCTATGTGGAAATCGATTTGACCAACCAGCATTTGTATCTGTATCAGAGAGGCCAGATTGTGTTGGAGACCGATTTTGTATCCGGTCTGATGACCAGAAGTGACTGTATCACACCTCAAGGTGTATTCCGAATCACCTATAAAACCACCAATGCGACTTTGCGCGGTGGAGATTATGAGCAGTATGTAAATTTCTGGATGCCGTTTCATGGTAATTTCGGCATGCATGACGCTACCTGGAGAACGGAATTTGGCGGAACTATTTACCTTACAGACGGTTCTCACGGATGTATTAACTTGCCCTTGGATAAAGCTGGAGAAATTTATAATCAAATGTATGAAGGTCATCCTGTAATTTGTTACTATTACTAGTACATCAGTTATTAAGAAACGGATGTGCAAGGAGAATGTTAGAAGAAACAAATGTGACACGCATGTCATGAGAAAGGCAGAATATGCAGGACGTGTTTGCAAGTTTAACTGAATATGCGAAGAGTGATGCCTATCCCTATCATATGCCGGGCCATAAGAGGCAGGGAATGGGCGCGTTGCCGGAAGAATTGGCACAGCTGGATATCACAGAGATTGATGGGTTTGACAATTTGCATCAGCCGGAGGGAATTTTGCAGGAGATACAGAAAGAGGCTGCGGTGCTTTATGGCGCCGGAGAAAGTTTCCTGTTGGTAAATGGCAGTAGCTGTGGGGTTCTCAGTGCAATCAGCGCAGCGGTGTCAGAGGGTGGTCGTATTCTGATGGTCAGAAACTGTCATAAGTCTGCATATCATGCAGCATATTTGCGTGGCTTGGATATTGTTTATCTATATCCGGATTTGCATGAAACTCTGCCCATGTATGAGGCGATTACACCGGAGGCGGTTGGTGAAGCATTGGAGCGGGAGCAGGATATAGAAGCCGTTTTTGTGGTGTCACCTACCTATGAGGGAAGGATTGCTGATATCAGGGAAATAGCAAAGGTGGTACATGCCAAAGGGATTCCTTTGATTGTGGATGAAGCACACGGCGCACATTTGGGATTTCACCCGGCATTTAGTGGGAATAGCAATCAGTGCGGTGCGGATTTGGTGATTCACAGCGTGCATAAAACACTACCGTCCATGACCCAGACAGCACTTCTGCACGTAAATGGAGAGTTGATTGACACAGAGAGATTGAAACGGTTTTTGCGTATCTATCAAAGTACCAGCCCTTCCTATGTTTTGATGGCAAGTATTGCCAATGCACTTCACGTGGTGGAGGAAGATGGCGAAAGGCTTTTCTCGGAGTTTGTCCGGTTATATGATGATATGGAAAAACGATTGCAGTCTGAAAATATTGTCAGGTGCCCGGCAGGAGAGGAAAAACACTGTCAGGACCGTGGTAAGCTGGTGCTTTACTGTGTAGAAAAATACAAAGACAAAGACGGAAAAGAGCATAAAGGCTTGTCGGGACAAGCTTTATATAATATACTGAAAGATGACTATCATTTACAGTTGGAGATGTCTGCGGACAGTTATTGTCTGGCAATGTTTACCCTTGCAGACGGTGCGCAGGCCTATGACAGAATGGTTACGGCCGTCCGGGATATAAACCACAGATTATATGCAGGAGAAGTGTTGCAATCGGAAAGTATGGACTGCTTTGGTTTGCAGAGTGTAGTCCAAAGCGAACAGAAGATTCGTTCCCTAATGGAGCATCTTCAGGTGCAACAATCCGGAGGCTGGTTGCTAAAGGCTGCATGGGATGCACCGAAGCATAGTGAACCGCTTCCAAAGGCCATAGGTATGCGTTGTGGTGAATTTATAAATTTATATCCCCCGGGAGCGCCTATATTGGTGCCTGGTGAGCAGATTACCCTGGAATTGGCGGAACTGATAGAATTTTACAGACAACAGGGAATGAATGTGCAGGGAGTGACATGCAAAGAGAATGTGACGTGTGTGTCAGTAATTTCGGACGCATTAGATGAAATGTCAGAATAACACAGAATTTTCGGCCCGGGAGAGCCGGGATGGAGGTTGTAATGGGAAAGATCGTATGCCTGATGGGTAAAAGCTCTACGGGCAAGGATACCATATTTAAAGAAATACTGAAGGAAAACCGATATTCCTTAAAGACTATCGTGCCTTATACGACCAGACCCATTCGCCGGGGCGAGAGGGATGGAGTGGAATATTTTTTTGTGAATGAGGAGCGTTACAAGGAATTGGAAGCGCAGGGCAGGGTGATCGAAGCCCGGACCTATGATACTTTTCACGGACTTTGGAGATATTTTACCGTGGATGACGGTCAGATGGATTTGTCCAAGGATAATTATATTCTAATCGGTACTTTGGAAGCCTATAAAGGATTAAAAAAGTATTTTGGACAGGACAAGCTGCTTCCAATTATGATAGAATTAGATGACGGGGTACGTTTACAGCGTGCGCTGAATCGTGAGAAAAAGCAGGCCGTTCCCAAATATGAGGAAATGTGCCGCAGATTTTTGGCAGATAGTGAGGATTTTAGCGCAGAAAAGATACAGGAGGCAGGAGTTGACAGGAGCTTTGCAAATAATGAGTTGCAACAATGCCTCAGAGAGATTCACGACTATTTGGAGCAAATGCTGTAAATAGCAGAGGAAGGAGTGTGAGTGGATGGACATCAAGGTAAATCAGACCATGCCGACCGGTCAGGTGCAGCAACAGCAGCAGACTGTAAGCAGTGACGGTACATTCAAATTCACACTGGCGTCTCACATTGAAGAAGCGGAGCTTCAGACCAGATTGCAGAATCTGATGGCGGAGATTACCATTGAAGGAGAGAAACTGGCTAAACGGCGGGATGTGCGGGATATGAAGCATTACAGAGGCCTGGTGAAGTCTTTCCTTAATGAGATAGTGACCCGTTCCCACAGCTTTACCAGAGAGAATTCACTGGATAGGCGGGGACGCCACAGAGTATACGGTATTATCAGACTGGTGGATGAGAATTTGGACTTGCTGGCCCAGGAGCTGATGAAGGATGAGAAGGACAATTTATCCATTTTGGCAAGGATAGGAGAAATCAGGGGACTTTTACTGGATATATTCACCTGATTTATGAATTTATACAATAGGAGGAGCGTATGGCAGGATTTCATGACATTATAGGACAGGAACAGATAAAGGAACATCTGCAGAGTGCAATTACTTCCAAGAAGATTTCCCATGCTTATATTATCAATGGTGAGAAATCTTCCGGTAAGGAGTTCATTGCCAATGTGTTTGCCATGGCGCTACAGTGTGAGAATCCCCGGGGAGCAGAACCCTGTCAGGAATGTCATTCCTGTAAACAGGCATTGTCGGCCAATCAGCCGGATATCATCAAGGTGCAGCATGAAAAGCCCAATACCATCAGTGTAGATGATATCAGGACGCAGATAAATAATGATGTGGCGATTAAACCCTACAGCAGTCCGTATAAGATTTACATCATAAATGAAGCAGAGAAAATGAATACGCAGGCTCAAAATGCAATCCTGAAAACACTTGAGGAGCCGCCGGAGTATGCAGTAATTATTCTGCTGACTGCAAATGTGAATGCATTACTGCCTACAGTACTCAGCAGATGTGTAGTGTTGAACATGAAGCCTGTATCCGATGAGCAGATGAAGCGTTATTTGATGGAAGAGATACGCGTGCCGGATTATAAGGCGGCGGTTTGTGCGGCTTTTGCCAGAGGAAATGTAGGAAAAGCAAAAGCATTGGCAACCAGTGAAGAGTTTGACAATGTGAAGAGCGAAGCGATTTCCTTCTTAAAGTATGTACAGGACATGGAATTGCATGAAATGATTGCAGCCATCAAAAAGATTAGTGATTATAAGCTGGATCCGACCGATTACCTGGATATCATCACTATATGGTATCGGGATGTGCTGTTATTTAAGGCAACCAATGATGCGAATCATTTGATTTTCCATGATGAAATACAAGAGATAAGCAGAGTGGCAAGGCGTTCCAGCTATGAAGGTCTTGAGAGCGTGATGAAAGCACTTGATAAAGCCAAGACCAGATTAAATGCGAATGTGAATTTTGATTTGGCCATGGAGCTTTTGATGCTTGAAATAAAGGAAAATGGTTGAAAGTGAGGTTTATAGATGATTAAGGTAATAGGAGTCAGATTCCGCGATGCGGGTAAAATATATTTTTTTGATCCCCTGCAGTTTGATATTAAAAAAGGAGATCATGTAATTGTTGAAACTGCCAGAGGTGTTGAGTTTGGTACAGTGGTATCCGGTATTCGGGAAGTGGAAGATGATAAGGTAATTCAGCCCCTGAAGCCGGTACTTCGTATAGCTACTGAGAGAGACAAGGAGCAGGAAGCAGGCAATAAGATTAAGGAAAAGGAAGCCTTTAAGATTTGTCTGGAAAAGATCCAGAAGCATAATCTGGAGATGAAACTGATTGATGCAGAGTATACTTTTGATAATAATAAAGTGCTGTTTTATTTTACGGCAGACGGACGTATTGACTTCCGTGAGCTGGTAAAAGATTTGGCAGCGATTTTCAAGACAAGAATTGAACTGCGCCAGATTGGTGTCAGGGATGAGACCAAGATTATGGGTGGAATCGGTATTTGTGGACGTCCTCTTTGCTGTAAGAGCTACCTGTCTGATTTCCTGCCGGTATCTATCAAGATGGCAAAGGAGCAGAACCTTTCCCTGAACCCTACCAAAATATCCGGTGTTTGCGGCCGATTAATGTGCTGCCTGAAGCATGAGCAGGATACCTACGAGGAGTTAAACCGCAGATTGCCGAACATCGGGGACTTTGTAACCTGTGATGACGGCGCCAAGGGTGAGGTGCAGAGTGTGAATGTACTTCGTCAGCTGGTAAAAGTTATCGTGGATGTAGATGATGAAAAGGAAATCCGTGAGTATGAGGTCAGCAGACTGCGCTTTAAGAGAAAGCACGGACGCAAGGAAAAACTGGAATTATCCAAGGAAGAGATGAAAGAATTAGAGCGTCTGGAAAAGCAGGAAAAGCATGAGAAGCAGGAAGGAAAATCGAAGCTCAATGACGATTAATCTGAAAGAGAACGAAAGATTGGATGATTTGCAACGAAATGGTTATCAAATCATTCAGAATCCTGAGAAGTTCTGCTTTGGAATGGATGCGGTGCTTTTGTCAGGATTTGCAAGGGCAAGAGAAACAGATGTAGTGCTGGACATGGGTACAGGAACCGGAATCATTCCGATTCTGATGGAAGCCAAATACCGTCCGGCCCATCTGACGGGACTGGAGATTCAGGAAGAAAGTGCGGATATGGCAAGACGCAGTGTTGCGCTTAACCAGTTGTCCGAGAAGATTGATATTGTAACAGGAGATATTAAGGAAGCAGACAAATTTTTTGCGTCTGCTTCCTTCGATTGTATTACCTGTAATCCGCCCTATATGATTGGGCAGCATGGTCTGACTAATCCGGATGCACCCAAGGCCATTGCAAGACATGAGATATTGTGTACACTGGAAGATGTTATCCGCCAGGCGGCGAAACTACTGAAGCCGGGAGGGCACTTTTATCTGGTGCACAGGCCCTTTCGATTGGCAGAAATTATGACAACGATGTCACAATATAAATTAGAGCCCAAGCGCATGCAGCTTGTTTATCCCTACGTGGATAAAGAGCCTAATATGGTGTTGCTTGAGGCAGTCCGTGGCGGCAAACCCCGCATGACAGTGGAGAAGCCACTGATTGTATACCAAAGCCCGGGCGTATATATGCCCGAGATTTATGATATTTACGGGTACTAAGAGTGAGCTTTTCACCCCGCTGCAGGCTTGCATTATTTCCCTGTCAGGCACGCTTTCGCTACCTAAAAAAGCGTTGCGTTACTAAGCTCGTGAAGCACATCTTTGATACAAGAGTGTATCAAAGATGCACTTCAGACCTCGCTAAGTAACGACGTTTTTTAAGTACCTGCCAGTGGAAAGAATGCAAGCGCGGCAGCAGGGCAAAAAGCCAAGACACAAAAGAGAAAGTAAAAAGGATAACATCGGGAGAAGGAAGGATTTAGAGGATGGAGTTAGCAATGGATTATAAGGCTGCGTACCGAAAAATGCAGCAGGTGCTGGAAGAGGTGCAGAAAATGGTACACGGCAAGGATGATTGTGTGGAAAAAGTACTGTCCGCAATATTGGCAGGGGGACATGTATTGCTGGAGGATGTTCCGGGTGTGGGCAAAACCACCCTCGCAGTGGCATTTTCCAAAGTAATGGCATTAAAAAATAACAGAGTACAGTTTACACCGGATGTACAGCCTTCGGATATTCTGGGATTTTCTATTTACAACAAGGAAACGGGAAGCTTTTCCTATAAGCCGGGACCGGTACTTTGTAATTTGTTTCTGGCGGATGAAATCAATCGTACTTCCCCCAAGACTCAATCAGCATTGCTGGAAGTAATGGAGGAAGGCATGGTGACGGTGGATGGCATTAGTCATAAGGTGCCGGAGCCTTTTGTGGTAATTGCAACACAAAATCCTAAGGGAAGTGCAGGAACCCAGCTTTTGCCGGAGGCGCAGTTGGACCGTTTCATGATCAGTATGAGTATGGGATATCCTGACCTGGCAAGTGAAGTAGAGATAGCTAAGGGAAAGAGTTCGCGAATAAATGAACAGCAGGTTAACTGCATTTTGCATGTGGATGAATTGAGACGGTTACAGAATTTAGTAGATCAGATACATGTGCATGATAACATATACAAATACATAGCGAAATTAGTACATGCCACCAGAGAAAATCCGTATATCGAGCTGGGAGTCAGTCCCCGCGGAACCATATCCTGCACTAAAATGGCAAAGGCGAGAGCGTTTACAAAAGGCAGGAATTTTGTGATTCCGGAGGATGTGGTTGATGTATACAAGGATATTGCGAAACATCGAATTGTACTGAATACCAAAGCAAGAGTTTCCCATGTGAAGGAGGAAGCGGTTTTGGACCAGATATTAGGGGAAGTAAAGCAACCTACATCCTATATGAAGAGGGCAGAATATCGTGGCTAGTTATTTAAAAGCGGTTATCCTGATTGGAATCACTTACTATATGGCGGCAATTTACGGAAGTCCTGCCCTTGCATTGCTTAGTTATGCGGAGCTGGCGATTACAGTGTTTTCTCTTTTGGTCGTATTGCGTGAGAGAAAAGTAGTGGAATGCAGATTGCAGGTTCCCATAACCATGACCCAGCAGGAAACGGCCGTAAAGGTGGTGCTGGAAAAGGTAAGGAACGGTAAGCCCTGGGCCGGACGAATTTGTGCAGAGCTGATAATAGAAAATACTTGTTTGGCACAAAAGAGGCATATCCGCCAAAGCGTGAAAGGAGAAGGGGCAGGAACATTTCTCCTGACGCTTCAGGATGCGGGAAACTATGAAATCAGTATAAAGAAAGTACGTATTTATGATTGGTTGGGATTGTTCTATTTGACGAAAAAAAATGATGAAAGAGCAATGGTTACGGTTTTACCTTCCTTTTATCCGGTCAATATCAGGTTGACGGAGGCGGTACGGAATTTTATCGGTGATGCGGAAAGCTATGACAGCCTGCGGAGTGGAGATGATACCAGTGAGACATTTAAACTTCGTGCATTTCAAGACGGTGATAAATTAAAAAATATCCATTGGAAGCTTAGCGCCAAGATGGAGGAACTGATTGTCAGAGAAAGCAGTATGCCTAAGGCCTGTTCTACGGTATTGCTATTGGATAGTATGGTAGAGCAGCGGAAGTTTTTACCGAGAAAATCCGGTGCAACGGATGGCTTTATCAAGGCGGTAGCAAGTTTATCCTTTTCCATAATGGATAGAGGCGTGCCTCATTTCGTAGCATGGTATAGCCGAAGTGAACAGGATATAGTGCGCGCCAGAGTGGATGATGAGGAGAGCTTTTACACTTTTTTATTATATCTCCTTCAGGATTTTGACAGAAAAACAAGAACCGGCGTGGTGGAAATGTACCGTGAAAAATATCGCGCGGAGGTATTGCTACATCATCTTTTACTAAAGCAGAGTCTGCAATTGTATCAAAAAGAGGTATTGATAGCTGAGTTAAAGAGTAACGATTTGGAAAAATCGATTTCTGAAATAGAGCTGATACTATAGAGTAATGAGGTATTCGGAGATGGTGTCAGATAAACATATAAGGTGGAGTGAGAAAGAAACAGAATATACGGATAAAAAGCAAAGCGTTGCAGGTATGTTGCTTTGGTGGCTGCTTGGTGCTTGGTTTGCTTTTGTTACCCGGCAAATGATTGCGGAAGGGGTTGCAGTGGGGACGGATCCGTCCGGCATGGCTTTTAAGTGTCTGGTTTTGCTTGTTACATTCGCTATTGTTTGGGGGAACAGACGCATCGGGCGCATAAGTGGAAAGTTTGTCCGGATAATAGGCAATGTATTGATAATAATAGGCTGTGCTGTAGTACTAGTCATGGTGTATGGCCGGTCAAACAGTGATTTGCCGGGTGGGTTAATGGCCCTTGTAAGAATGTATGCCGACCACTGGAAAAAGAATTTTGGTGTGGACCTGGGTGTGGCTTATGGCAATATAAATGCCGGTGGGGCTGCGCTGGATTTT
>JAZNFP010000039.1:0-7008 GCA_045576095.1 Eubacteriales bacterium | reverse complement strand
AAGACGAAAACCGTATAGGCAGTCGTAGAGCGGCGGATACGCTGAAGCTGGCGAAGCTTTGCCTTGGCGGTGCTTTCGGCGTCTACTCGGTGACTGACAAGGAAAGCGTTCATATCCGCCACCTTTGATTGGTCAAGCCTGTGCATCAGACGTCTGGCGTAGGAAATATTCCACGCATAAAGGAAAAGCGGCAATAACGACAGCGCGGCGAACACACCGAGCAAAGCGGCATTTTCGGGCCACTTTGCGTTGAGAAGGATTCCAACGGTCGACGTCAGCAAGGCCGAGATGTAGGACAAAGCATACAATCCGATTTTTTTCATGCGCTTCTCCAAAACTTCAGGTATGAATGAGATAACAATATTAATTATATCACGGCGGCTCTGCATTTTCAAGGGGTTCGGTAAAATTGCACATGGAAGGAATGCAACGGTGAAATCAAGCAACAAGCGCGATAACGAGGCTTGCACAGGGCTCTGCGTCGATGAGCTGACATAAACAACGAAGGGATACCCGAATGGGTATCCCTTCGTTGTTGGTGCGGGTTAAAGGACTTGAACCTTCACAACCTTGCGGTCATAAGAACCTGAATCTTACGCGTCTGCCAGTTCCGCCAAACCCGCATTTTGCATCCTTTTGGACGCTTACATATCATATCACGAATGCGCGGCTTTGTCAAGCCCCTTTTTGAAAATTTGCTGATTTTTTGCTGATGCACGGCGTTGGGGGACGCAAGGAGACGAGAGGCTGACTTTAACGCTTGCCGTCGGTGACGGGATCAAGGAGAGGTCACAGAACCCCCGACAGTCCGAACAGGTCGGTCACGAGGATTTTGATTCCAAGAAAAACGAGCAGAATTCCCCCAAACCCCTCTGCTTTCGCTCGATAGGCGGCACCGAAGGCACTCGCGACCGAAACACCGAAGACCGAGAGCAGGAAGGTCGTTGCTCCGATCAGGAGAGCGGCCGGAAAAAGCTGTGCCGAGGGGGAGAAGGAAAAAACAACTCCTACGGCAAGCGCATCAACGCTACAGGCAAGCGATGGAATGAGCATGGCGGCAGGGGAGAGCGATGCGCTGAGCTGCTGCTTCTCTTCCGAAAATGCTTCAAGGATCATATGAAGCCCGATCGCCGTCAGCAGGGCAAAGGAGATCCAATGATCGACGGCATAGACGGCAGAGCAAAGCAGCCGCCCGAGAAAAAAACCGACAATTGGCATCAACGCCTGAAAAAAGCCGAACCACCCCCCAACGGTAAGGGCATCCGAGAGCTGCCGCCTTCGCATGGAAAGCCCCTTGCAGACGGCAACGGCAAAGGCGTCTGCCGCGAGTCCGAGCGACAGCGTGAGAAGAGAAAAAAAGCCGGACATGACAACCTCCTTCAAATGGGATTTTCACGTCCGAGCCTTTTCTTTTGCTTCCTTTGGCTTGCGCTTACGGGTTTGTTTCGGGAGGAAAGAGCCTCTTGAGCTGCGATTCGAAGAGAAGACCGTAGGGGTGCTCCTTCAGATGCGGCTCGGTGAAGCGAACGCAAGCGCGAACGAAGTCAGCGGCAAAGCGTGCCGCTTTCTCCGGCGATGCTCCCGCGAGAAGACGGCCGACGAGAACGCTCGTGAAGGTATCGCCCGATCCGTGCACCGAGCAGCCGACCCGATCATGAAAATACTCGAACGGACGGTCCTCGCCGTGATCGTAGCCGAGCAGTCCGTATTTTCCGTCTGCATGGACACTGGTCAGAATCACGCTCTTGCATCCGACGGCGCGAAGTCCCTCAATCAGGCTTTTGGCGTAATCAAGCGAGTAAACGCCCCCCACGGGGTAGCGCTCACCGAGAAGGAATGCTGCCTCGGTGACGTTTGGGGTAATGATGTCGGAGAGTTGACAAAGCGCGAGCATATCCCTTGCGTGCTCGTCGTCGAAGCCGAAATAGTAGCGTCCGCTGTCCGCCATGGCGGGGTCGGCAACGAACAGGCAGCCCTCTCGCTTATGCGTTTTGACGAGCTCGCGAACGGCTAAAACCTGCCGCCCCTTGCAAAGATATCCCGTATAGATGCAGTCGAAGAGGATTCCCTCTTTTTCAAAATGGCTTGAGATCGGCGAGATATCACTTGTGAGATCGCGCACGGTATAGCCGGTAAAGCCGCCGGTGTGGGTGGAGAGAACGGCGGTCGGGAGAAGAACCGTCTCATGCCCCATCGCCGAGAGAATCGGCAGGGCAACGGTCCCCGAGCATTTTCCGAAGCAAGAGAAATCCTGCACGGTCAAAACGCGCTTCTGAATAGGGTTCTTATACATCGTCGGTTCCTCAATTCGTTGCATTTTATGCGCTTGTGTGATCGGGAATGCGTGAAAGAATACGCTTGTAGACGCGAAGGAAGAGCAGGACCGCCACGACAACCGAGGCGATCTCGGCGATCGGGAAGGCAAACCAGACGAGGGAGAGCTTTCCCGAGAGCGAGAGCAGGTAGGCTGCGGGGAGCAGAACGATCAGCTGACGCGCTGCCGACAGGAGCATCGCGTAGCTGCCTTTGCCGAGCGCCTGAAAGGACGACGAAACAACGATGCAAAAGCCCGCAAAGAGGAAGCTGAGGCTGATCGTCCGAAGGGCGGGGATGCCGATTTCGAGCAGAGCGGTGTCGGCGTTAAAGAGGAGCAAGAGCTGTCCCGGAATGATCTGCATCAAAAGAAGTCCGACCGTCATCAGCAGAACGGCGGCGAAGATCGCAAGACGGAGAGCCTTCAGCATCCGACGGCGTTTTCCCGCGCCGTAGTTGTAGGCGATGATCGGAACGAGTCCGTTGTTGAGACCGAAGACCGGCATGAACACGAAGCTCTGGAGCTTGAAGTAGGCGCCGAGCACCGCGATGGCAACGACTCCCTCTGCGCCAAAGCCGTCAACGATACGGTTCAGCCCCATATTGGTGAGAGAGCCGATGCAAACGACGAGGATCGACGGCACCGCGATTGCGATGATCCGCCCCGTCAGAGCGCGATCGAGCAAAAGATCGCGCGCCCGCATGCGGATTTCGCGGTTGAATCGAAAATGGAAAAAGGCGCCAAGGCAGGCGGCAACGAGCTGCCCGATGACGGTGGCGATCGCCGCGCCCGTGATCCCAAGCTCCGGCATTCCGAAGTATCCGAAGATGAGAATGGGATCGAGTATAATATTGATAACCGCCCCCGTGATCTGCGTGATCATGGAATACAGCGATTTTCCGGTCGATTGCAGGAGCCTTTCAAAGGTGATCTGCCCGAAAAGCCCAATGGACAGCGAGCAGACGACGAAGAGATATTTTTCTCCCGCCAGCACCGTCGGCAGATCGCTCGATTGGAAGGAGAGAAAGGCGCGCGTTCCGAAAAGTCCGAACAGAACGAAGAGCAGCGTTCCGAGAAGCTCGAGAACGATACCGTTCCCCGCGCTCTTGCCGACCATTTTGGCGTTCTTTTCACCGAGACAGCGAGAGAGGATGGCGTTAAAGCCGACGGCGCTTCCGGTTGCCACGCCGATCATCAGGTTCTGTGCAGGGAATGCGAGCGAGAGCGCACCGAGAAGGGCAGGGTCGTATGCGGAAACGAAGATGCTGTCAACGATGTTGTACATTGCCTGCACCAGCATCGAGATCACGATCGGCGTCGCTATGCTAAACAGGAGCTTGCCGACAGGCATGGTGCCCATTTTGTTTTCTTTTGACATTTTGAGTTCCTTGCTTTTTTCTTGTGGATGAACCCTATTATTTTAGCATGCATCGCATCGAAAGGGAAGCCCTATTTTGTAAAATTTTCATATTTTTTGTTCTTTGGCGCCCAAACCCGATTATCCTTGACAAAACCGTCCGTTGAGTTTATAATAATATAAATAAAGATAAATAAATTCGCGCGCGTGCGAGTCGGAAAAAAAGGGGGGCTGACAGATGGATCGTTTTGCGTACCGCTCCTGTCGGCTCTGTCCTCGCGAGTGCGGCGTTGATCGCACGGCGGGGGAGCTCGGCTTCTGCGGCGTATCGTCTTTGCCGCGGATTGCGCGTGCCGCTCTGCACGCATGGGAGGAGCCGTGTATTTCGGGCAGGGGCGGCTCGGGAACGGGTTTCTTTTCGGGCTGCGGACTCCGATGCGTCTTTTGCCAGAACCGCCCGATCGCGCTCGGCGAGGCGGGGCGGGAGATCTCGGTCCGGCGCCTTGCCGATATCTTTGACGAGCTTGAGGCAAAGGGCGCCGAGAACCTGAATCTCGTGACGGGGGCGCAATTCGTGCCGTCGATTCTCGAGGCACTGTCCCTGGCACGCGGACGCGGCAACCGCCTGCCGGTCGTCTATAATACGGGGGGCTACGAGCGCAAGGAAACCCTTTTGATGCTAAAGGGCGCGGTCGATATCTATCTCGTGGACTACAAGTACGCAAGTCCGCGTCTTGCCGCTGACTGTGCCGCCGCCCCCGATTACCCCTCTGTTGCGCTCGATGCGATCGGCGAGATGCTCCTGCAGAGGGGGGCTCCGCGCTTTGAGGGGGAGATGCTCAAAAGCGGCGTGCTCGTCCGCTTTCTTCTGCTTCCGTCTGCATTGCTGGACGCGAAGCTGGGGCTAAGGCGCGTTTTTGCGCTCTGCCAAAACCGCGTGCTTTACAGCCTGATGCAGCAGTACACCCCGATGCCTGCCATGAAGCCGCCGCTGGACCGCCGCGTCAGCGAGTGTGAATACAAGTCGTTTCTTGCTTATGCCGAAGCACTCGGCGTTGAGAACGGCTACACCCAGGCGCGCGAGAGCGCAAGGGAAAGCTTTATTCCGCCCTTCGATTTGAGCGGCGTGCTGTAAGGAGTTCGTATGACCAAATCCCCGAAGAAAAACCAACTCTGCGAGATCAAAATAGAGGACCTTAACAACCTCGGGTACGGCGTTGGCCGTATCGGGGGACTCGTTTGCTTTGTGCAGGGGGCGGTCGACGGTGACCTCGTGCTTGCAAGAGTGCTCCGCGTAACGGCAACCTACGCCGTTGCCAAGCTCGAGCGGCTGCTCGCCCCATCGCCCCATCGCATCGAGAACGACTGCCCGAGCCGCGGCTGCGGCGGCTGTGCCTACCGCTCTGTCAGCTACGGGCACGAGCTTCATCTCAAGCGTGGGTACGTCGAGGCGGCGTTCCGAAAGGCGGGCTTGCCCTTTGCCGAGGTCTTGCCGACTCTCTCGGCCGGGAAAACCGAGGGCTACCGCAACAAGGCGCAGTACCCCATCGCGTCCAATGAGAGAGGAGAGGCTGTGATCGGCTTCTTCGCGCCGCGAAGCCATCGGGTGATCGAGGCATGCGACTGTCGGCTTCAGCCGAGGGTGTTTTCGGAGATCATAGCCGAGGTCAAGGCGTGGATCTCGGAGCATCACATTTCAATCTACGACGAGGAAAAGCAGACAGGGCTGCTTCGCCACCTTTATCTCCGCGCCTCGGCAGACGGTAAGGAGATCCTTCTGACACTTGTGATCAACGGCAAAGACCTGCCGAAATCAGACGAGCTGATCGCGCGCCTTCGCGCTTCGTTCGGTGCGCTCGTCGGCGTGGTTTTGAACCGAAACGAGGAGAATACCAACGTCATTTTGGGGAACACCTACCGCCTTCTTTGGGGGCGCGACTATATTGAGGATACCCTTTGCGGCGTGCGGCTTCGGCTTCACCCTGCGGCGTTCTATCAGGTCAATCATGATGCCACCGAGCTGCTCTACCGCACGTCGGCGGAGCTTGCAGAACTTCGGGGAGACGAGCTTCTGCTCGATCTTTTCTGCGGCGTGGGAAGCATCGGACTGTCGATGGCAGGGTGCGTGAGGGAGCTCGTCGGGATCGAGATCGTTCCCGAGGCGGTCGCCTGTGCAAACGAGAACGCCGTGCGGTGCGGCATTCAAAACGCGCATTTCTACGTCGGGGATGCCGCCAACACCGAGCGCCTGCTTGAAAACGCCGAGGCAGAGCTCGGACGTAGCCTTTCGCCCGACGTCGTTATCCTTGACCCGCCGCGCAAGGGCGCCGACGGGGCGCTGCTTCGCTTCCTTGCCGAGCGGGAGATCCCGAAGATCGTCTATATTTCCTGTAACCCCGACACCCTCGCCCGCGACGTTGCACTCCTTTCGTCACTCGGCTATGCCTTTGGCAAGATCACGCCGGTGGATTTGTTCCCGAGAACGGGGCACGTTGAAAGTTTAGTTTGTCTGCAAAGGCAGACAAACTAAAGCGATATAAATCCCTTATGGGATTTGCGATATACGCTACATTTCATTCGCGTGCGATATGCCTGCGGCGCGATATGCCGCGAACTGCGCGGCGTGAGGATTTATAGGTAGCGTACTTCCCACCACGTTCGCCAAAGGCGAATATATCGCTATCTCGCACCGCGAGATAATATCGCATTTGCGGAGCAAATATATCGCGTGCCGAAGGTGCATATCACGTGAGCGAAGCGAACTAAAATAGGACAAATGTTACTTTTGAGCGAAACTCGAAAGTTCGTTTTACAGCAGTACGGTATAACATATCGAAGGGAGTTGTTGTATGAATCAATTTAGAAATATACAGTTTCGTGGAACATTCCGCGATTATCAGCAGCGCGTTCTCGATAATGCTGACAAGTATCTTAAAGACGGAAAAATTAATATCGTTGCAGCACCCGGTAGCGGAAAAACTGTCCTCGGTCTTGAGTTGATTCGTCGGTTGGCTTCACCTTGTATCATTTTATCCCCCACAACAGCAATTCGTCAGCAGTGGGGAGAAAGATTTAAGGATCTGTTTCTTGATAATGCAGAGGATTTCCCAGCCCTCTTTTCGAATGACCTACATCAAATCAAACTTGTAAATTCGATAACATATCAAGCTCTATACACTGCGGTAGATAGGATATCTGCAACCGAAGATGAAGATATTGACTGCTCTGATGTCGATATCTTTGCTGCCATGAAAGAATTCGGAATAAAAACCGTATGTCTTGATGAGGCTCATCATCTCAAAAACGAGTGGCAGAAAGCACTTGAAAAATTTATTTC
>JAZNFP010000038.1:0-21317 GCA_045576095.1 Eubacteriales bacterium | reverse complement strand
GCGCAGATAACCGAGCCAAGCCGAGTCGGCAAGCTCGCTTGTCAGCGAGGCGGCGAAGGTTGCTCCCCGAGCGCTGCGGCAGTGCCGCAGCATAGCGCGTAGCGCCGCCGAGACAGCGGTGAGGCTCGGGGAAGTATTGTTCAAATCTCTCCTTCACCGCAGAAAAAAAGCAAAAAGGATACCCGCATGGGTATCCTCTTTGCTTGCGAAAGAGCGGTAAAAAGGTGTATAAATGTAGGTAAGAACTGTAAAAAGGTGTGTATATCTTTTTATCCACAAAAATTTACCGGTATTAGTCTCCTGTGTTATATCTGCAATATCCGTATTGCAAAACTCTTACTAAAGGTTACATGGAGCACGGAATAGCATACAATCGACCGCTAAAGGAAAACTCTTTATTATCAACCACCATAGGTTCTATGACTACATAATCCAATCTCTCATCTTGAGGATTCCATTTAACAGTTTTTCGATACGGACTAACGTAACAACATTTTCCAAGACAAGTTTTTTCTGCCGATAAAAATACTTCTTTGTTTATATTTAGTAGGTTGCTTACATCATCTACAGCAATTCCATCTGGAGTATGAAACGCACAGATAATACCATCAATCATCGGTTTCATCACGCTAACAACAGTTGTAAAACTTGCAGTTTTGGGTATGGATAACTTGATTTTTAGTCCCAAAGTAGTTTCGCTTCTATCCCCAAAACATTTTACTAACTTTTGTGATTGCTTAATGGCTAAAAAATAATCGGTTGGATTTGAGGTTGAATTAACTTTGCCAAGAGGAATATTATTCCACTCGCAAATAAGTTCGTGCTCCCACCAATAGCTGTGTTTCCCTTTAGGAGCCCAAGAATAATGATAGAAGTATTGAAACTCCCAATTCTCGAAACTATATATTTCGTTCGGCTGTATTCTTTGAAAATACACAGAAGTTTCTTTGCTTAGTGCCACATTAAAGGATGCTGTACCTAAGTTATAGAACAAAGCATTTTCAATATCTGCAAACTGAGACGAGGCACATCCATATTGAGCATATAGAATTTGATCGCCAAATGGTCGTAATGCTTTTAGTTTAGACTTTATTAACTCTCGAAATGGTGTTTGCTTTGGATTAGGTTCAAATGGGATCTTAATTTTTGAGCAAGCCATCACTTCATGATCAGAAGACAAAACAATGTAGTCATTCGTGAAAACAATGTCGTGGATGCTATGAAAATCGTATATTTCGGAAAGTTTCATAGCAATATATAGAGGTGCAAAGTATTCGCCTTTTCCTTTTAAGCATTCCGAATCAAAGTCAATAACGCCATCATGGATACAGCCTAAAAATGTGTAATTATCATCCTCTCCTTCAACAATATCAAGATACTGCTCCCAAAAATCAACATCGCAATTTTTATATCTATCGTAAAAAGGGAAGCTGTCAAACCCTGTTTTTGCTTCTTCAATCAGAAAAGTCCATGAGGGGCAAAAGCTCTCAATATTATCAACGAATTTATAGCCTTCTTCAACTGAAACAATTGCACACATGGATTTGCCATGATGCAAATATAAATCTGTTTTCATATATTTCCTCACTCCTATATCAAATTCTTATTTACCAGTTGGTTTATTATATCATAAAGACAGTTGTTTATCAAATGATGCATCGCCTGTGGCGATATGATGCATTTGCTTCGCAAATATGATGTTGCGCCACTTTGTGCCGCAATGATGCGATGTTTGCCCCAATGTGCTGTCAGGCACGCATCATTAGGCGCAGCCGGCATCATTGGCGAAGCCAACATCATTTGCCGAAGGCATCCACTTTGCATTTGAAAACAAGGCGCATATTCGTGATGTATAGGGTGCCCTTGTAATACTCAGTCTCTTGTTCTTGACGAACCTCTACTTCTTTTTTACACTTAACACCTGCGAACCAAGGAGTCCAAAAGAATGAAGTCTTGGTTTTTGGCTTTTCTACAATTTTCGATACCACTTGATATGATTTTGCCTTACCTTCGTAAAAGCAAACCGCTCCCATTTTCATTGTCAATGAAGGAGATTTTATTATCATTTCAGCAAGTTCTGCATAATATTGGTTAGGATACTGTTCTGCCGTGTTCCCACTTCCGAAATTAATTATTTACCCAAGCAAATTCGGGAAGGTCTTTTTTCATCTCTTCACGAGCTTTCGCTTGCATTTCGATAGAGCGCTCGTATTGCTTTTTAATCAAGAAATCGCCCTCTTGCAGACGAATCCAATAGAGGCGTTCTGCGATTTGGTAATGCTCAAGAGCAATGGCTGCGTTCTTCTTTACGCCGATACCATTGAAGAAGCAATCTGCTATACGAATGTGGACATCCGCACCAAGAATAGGCGTATTAACCTCATTCAAGCCCTCCAAACAATGGTGGTAAATGCAATATGCCACGTTTTCGTCTTTTTCAACGTAATAGCCGTTCTTATACATATCTCCGATTTTATAGAGCGAAATAAGGTGATTGTCAAGCGCACCCTTTACGAAATAGTGGAATGCCTTTTCATAATCCACCACTCCCGTGCGACCATAATAGTAACAGTATCCGAGATTTTCTTGCGCTTGACGATTGCCGAGCTTTGCCGCCATATCGTAATAATAAATGGCTTTCTCATAATTCTGCTCACCGATACGCCCTGTGTAATAAAGTGAACCATAGTCGCAGATCGCGTCGTGGTTGTTTTCTTTGAGTTCGTCCTCATAAATCTCTATTAAAAGTTCAGCTACTTCCTTGGGGAGAACTTCCTTTTTATCGCAGTTATAAATAACGGAGGATACCTCGTATGCAGTATCTTCGTAAAAACAATCCTTAACAATGGCGGTAAGATAACCGTGAATTTCAGGATAGGTTTCCTCGTTAATCTTGCCGACTATTGTTTGGGCTTTTTCTCTTAAAATTTCAATTGTCATTATCTTCGTCCTCCCATGGTTTTCTGTATAAAAAACATTATATCATAAAAATATAAACTTTTCAATTCGTTTCACTACAAACGAACATATTTATAACTATTTTGTCTGCTTTTTTTGCTTTTCTGAACGGCATACTCATACGCAGGCCGCGTTCCACTCTTTGGCTGATAAGTGCTTAAATCACTAAAAAGCCCATCCTCCGAAGTTGCCTACAACCTTGGAAAATGGGCTTGTTTTATGTTGAAAAGGGCAAAACACCCCCCAAAAGCAATAAAAAATGCAGAATAGGCACAATTTCTTGTATCCTTTTCTGCATTCTTATTTGGAGGAGAAGGAGAGATTTGAACAATACTCCCCCGAGCCTCACCGCTGTCTCGGCGGCGCTACGCGCGATGCTGCGGCGTATCCGCAGCGCTCGGGGAGCAACCTTCGCCGCCTCGCTGACAAGCGAGCTTGCCGACTCGGCTTGGCTCGGTTATCTGCGCCGACCGCTTTGCGGTCGGCGCAGGAGAAAAATCTCTCCCTCCCGCCGAAAAAAACAAAGAGGATACCCCAAATGGGCATCCTCTTTGTTTGGCGGAGAAGGAGAGATTTGAACTCTCGCGCCGTTTATCACGACCTACGCCCTTAGCAGGGGCGCCTCTTCGGCCTCTTGAGTACTTCTCCGTATCGGGCAGATCGCCGTTTCTTAATCTGCCTATGTATTATACTAAATCGAGCTCAGTTTGTCAAGTCCTTTTTCGGATTTTTCGGCGCTTTGACAACAAAATCGTGTTTTACTGAAAAAATAGCGCCTTATGAGTTGACAAGCGCGTTCGTGTCTGCTATCATCAACGTAAGGCTGTAACGCAGGGAAAGCCTCCGCAGCTTCCGTTTTGGAAAGGAGCCGTTATGACGATTCGATACGCAACCAAAGCCGATCTTGAGGGAGTGGAAAGACTGCTTGCACAGGTCGCCGAAATCCATCACGCAGGTCGCCCCGATATTTTTCGGGCAAGCACGAAAAAATATACCGCCGAGGAGCTGTCCATGATTTTTGAGACCCCCGAAACACCCGTTTATCTTGCCGTTGAGGGGGACAATACGGTGCTTGGCTACGCCTTTTGCGTTCTCCGCGAAACGAGAGGGAGCACGCTTCTGTGTGATCGCAGGGAGCTGTATATCGACGATCTTTGCGTCGACGAGACCTGCCGCGGCAGACGCATCGGCACGGCACTGTACCGTCACGTTAAGGCAGAGGCGCATCGTCTTGGCTGCAACGCCGTTACGCTGAACGTTTGGTGCCTCAACGACTCTGCCATGGCGTTTTATCGATCGATCGGTATGGAGCCGCTCAAGGTCGTCATGGAGGATCGTCTATCATAAGCCGACGTGATGCGCTCGAAAGAGGGCTCGAATGCAATTTCTGCATTCGAGCCCTCTTTGATGCTTTGAAAAAACGAATCAACAAGTTTTTCCCGACCTCAGACGGCTCGTGATCTCTTCGAGCGAAAGCCCGTATTTGTTGGCAATATCGCGTGCGTAGCTCTTTCCGTCGGGTGTTGCCCGATAGATGCGGAAGGAGCGGCGCCCCTCCTCGATTCCCGCAACCAGCGTGTCAATCGCTGTGCCCCCCTCCTCGGCGGCACGGCGGTTGACCTCGGGGAGCGCGGCGGCAAGCTCGTGCAGATGCGTCGAAAAGATGCCGCGGCAGCGTGCGATTGCAAAGCCGGCGAGGATTTCCTCACCGATATAGGATGCCTCGTAGGAGCCGGTTGAGGAGAGCGACTCGTCAAGGAGAATCATCGAATGCTCGTCCACTTGATCGAAAATGTCGCGCAGGCGGGCGCATTCCTCGCCGAGTCGCCCCTTGTCAATGGTGTCGTCTGCGCCCTCGGGGAAGTGGGTAAAGATCGCATGAACAGGGCTGATCGTGCAAGCGGCAGCAGGCGCGCGCAGTCCGAGCTGAACCATAGCCTGGGTCAGTCCGACGGCACAGGTAATGACCGATTTTCCGCCGCGGTTCGGGCCGGTCAGCACGTATATGCGAGCCTTATCGTCAAATGCAAAATCGTTGGTAACGATCTCCTCCTCAATGCGGAGCGCCACGTCGGGGTTGTAGATTGCCTTGGCGTCGAGTGCCTTTTCGGCGATCGGGCGGAGCGTCGGCGTTGCAAGGGGACAGCCCCTTTCGCTCAGGCGGCGCTCGAGTGCGGTTGCCTTGGTGATAAACTCGATCTCGGGAAGAAGCCGTAAAAGGAAGTCAGTATTGTCAAGCACGTATTCGCCGATAATCGAGCGCCAGGAGCGCACCGAGGAGCGAAAGACCTCCTCAATCGCCGAATTGAACGCCGACAGCAGGGCGTCGCGCCGATTGTCCGACTGTCCCTTACCGAAGGGAGAGAGGGACGCGATGCAGGTCATGGCATCGTTGCGGAAGCTCAGACGAAGAATCTTGTCAAGCACCTTGCCCGATTTGAAGGGCTCGGGGTTGATCGAGATGACGCCGGCCTCAACGGGGCGCATGGCAGAATCCAAATTGACTCCGAGCGTGATGCTTCGCACCTCGCGCATCTTTGCCGAAAGCTGACGGAGACGCTCGTTGAGATCGCGGTAGTAATCGCTTTCTACAAGCTCAAGCACAAAGCGGCAGAGTCCTGCGAACGCCTCGCTGCGCAGCTCGGTGCGCACCTCGGAAAGCCCCTTGAAGAGCACGTCGATCACGCCGACGTAAAGCTCAATCTCGGTGATGCTGTAAAGGTAGGACTCACCCGAGGAGGCGCCGAGATCGCTGTCCAGACGCCTGAGCTCGGTGATATCGTAAAGGATGGGGAGTGCCTCAGAAAGCGTTTCACCAAGCCGCGGCAGGTTGATCATATCGGCGATCGTCGCCTCGCGGTAACGGATTACCTCCTCGTCGGCTGTGAAATACTCCGAGAGGGCAGAGCCGTGCAGATCAAAAAGGGTTGAGAGACCGATCTCGTCGCAAACAGCGTCGGTGACGTTCGGGCGCCCCTCGGGGATTGCGTGAGCGGCTCGCTTCTCTTCACTCGGAAAAAGGAGACTGATGAAGGGGTTGTTCATAATACACTCCGTTTCGGCAGAAAGGCCGATGCTCTTGAAGGAATTAAGATCATTATAGCACAGCGCGCCGATTCTTTGCAAGGTTTTTCTTTCGAAATACGGAGCGCCACTTGCTTTTTTGGATGGTTTTGTGGTAAAATAGAGAAAAATGCGGAGGATTCTTCAGATGAAAATTGCGTTTGTGAAGCTCAGAGAGAATGCCGTTGTGCCGTCTTACGGAAGCCGTTCGGCGGCAGGCGCCGATCTTTATGCGGCGATCGACGAGAGGATAACGCTCGCTCCGGGGGAGACCAGGCTGATACCTCATGGGATTGCCATGGCGATTCCCGAGGGATACGCAGGCTTCATCTACGCGCGTTCGGGTCTTGCAACCCGCCGAAACCTTGCCCCGGCAAATAAGGTTGGTGTCGTCGATGCCGATTATCGAGGCGAGCTGATGACGCCGATCCATAACCATGGAAGCGCACCCGCCGTTATTGAGCCGGGAGAGCGGGTGGCACAGCTCGTCGTTGCACCGGTTGTGAACGCCGAGTTGATCGAGACCGATGCGCTTGACGAAACCGAGCGCGGCGCGGGCGGCTTTGGCTCGACGGGAACGCGTTGAGCGTCAGCCCTGCCGACGAAGCCCCTTCGGATAGTGGTTCTTTGCGATGCCCGAGCTGACCTTCACGCCGCCGAGCGGATAACCCATAACGGTGACGGCAGCCCAGCCGTTTTGTAAATCGGTTTCTATGATATCGCCGTGCAGATACGCGGCAAGGCGCGGATCACCGAGCGACAGATCGAGTCGGCGGCGGAAGGTTGAGCCGTATGCCGAAAAAAGAGCGTGATGCGGGACAATCCGTCCCTTGACGATGCTTCCCACCGTGACACCCGCCGAGTAGACGAGGCGTTCGGGAAGCGGAAGCAGGGTCGGCGCCAGCACCGCACTCCCCTTGAAGGAAAGCGGTGTCGGTCTTGCCGCCTTCGGGATCAGTACCTCGTCAAGGAACGACAGAGCCAATTTCAGGTCGCCTGCGGAAAGCGCAGACGGCCTTTTTTCCTTGTCCTTTTCTCTTTCCCTCGCCGCTCGGGGCTCGGGAGCATCGGGTGAGCGGCGGAGCAGAGCACAGAACTGCCCTTCGCCGCGTGCGACGTGCGGATAGAAGCGGCGCATGGAGCTGCTTTCCCCGACTGTGCTCGAAAGTACGGCTTCCGGTAACGCTTCAAGGAAAAAATCGGGGTGGGTTTTGAGGAAATACTTGACGGTATCCTCGTTTTCCTCGCGAGAGAAGGTGCAGGTGGAATAAACCAGAAGTCCGCCCGGACGTAGAGCGGGGGCAACGTCGGAAAGGATGCGCCTTTGCCGCTCGGCACAGAGCAGGGGAAGCTCGGACGTCCATTCAAGAGTCGCCTCGGGTATCTTGCGGAACATTCCCTCCCCGGAGCAGGGCGCATCAACGACGACGGCGTCGAAAAAGGCGGGAAGCGCCTCTCCGAGGTTTTTTGCATCGGTGTTCGTGACGATTGCGTTTCTCAGCCCCATGCGCTCAATGTTTCCTGCCAGCGTGGCACATCGCGTCGGGTGGATCTCGTTTGAGACGAGAAGCCCCGTATCACCGATACGGTTGGCGATCTGCGTCGATTTTCCGCCCGGCGAGGCGCAGAGATCCAGAACGCGCATCCCTTTTTTGATCGGCGCGGCGGCGATCGGCATCATTGCCGACGGCTCCTGCATGTAGAAGGCGCCCGCGTGGTGCAGGGGGTGGTTTCCAAGCTTTTCGTCACTTTCGATATAAAATCCGTCGTCTGCATAGGGGATTGGGGTGAGCAGATCTCTGAAAATCTCCCTGACGTCAGCTCCTTGCTTTGAGGCGTTTTGATGCATGGCGCGCGTCGGCGCCTTTTTCATGGCAGCAAGATACAGCGCGAGCTCCTTTTCGGTGAGCTCGCTTTTCATACGGCTGAGATAAGCGTCGCTGAGCATACGATCCTCGTTTCGGCCGCTTGTGCGGCGGTTTGGTTTCCTTTTTTTATATTATAGCGGATTTTGGTGAAAATTGCAAGTCCACCTTGACAGGTTGTGTAAAGGGGTGCTATAATAAATCGCAGAGCGTTTGCGTAACGCAGTGTTGAAGGAGGGAAGATCGGATGCTGAAAATTTCGGTGGCGGGAATCGTGTTCGGAATTGAGCATACCTATCCTCATATTGCTCGGCAGTGTGCGGCGTACGTCGTTGACGGTGAGCCGAGCCATATCGTTACGGTTACGCCCGAGATGATCGCGCGCGAAAGGAGCTGTGCCACGGCGCAGGTCAGCGACGGTTACTGTGAGAGCCTTGCGGCATACCGTGATATCTCCAGATACCTCGCCTTGCACGACGCCTTGCTTTTGCATTCCGCGGTCATTGAGATCGGCGGTCGGGCAATTGCCTTTTCGGCAAGAAGCGGGACGGGAAAATCGACCCATATCCGACTCTGGAAGCGGGTGTACGGCGATCGGGTTCAGATCGTCAACGGTGACAAGCCGATCGTGAGATTCTCCGAGGACGGGACTCCGATTGCTTACGGAACTCCGTGGGCGGGCAAGGAGGGCTGGCAGAGAAACGTCGGCGTGCCGCTTCGCAGCATCGTGATTCTTCGCCGTGGGGAGCGGGACCTTCTGCTGCCGATCTCGAGCGAGGAGGCTGCGATTGAGCTGCTTGGGCAAATCCTGATCGGAGAGACCGAAAGCGAGGCGACTGCCTCCATGGAGTTGCTTGACAGGCTGATCGCGTCGGTTGATCTGAAGGTGCTCTACTGTACTCCGACCGAGGCGGCGGCACGCGTCGCCTATCAGGGACTGATCGAAGAATAACGGGAGAAAAATGATGAAGCTGAAATACGGATTTGTGGTGCGTGAGGTTGGCGGAAAATCGGTTGCCGTGGCGGTCGGTGCAAGAGCCGCAGAGTGCCCGAGCATGATTACGCTTAACGATTCCGGGAAACTGATCTGGCAGTCGCTGGGCAGGGAAATGAGCGTGGACGAGATCGTTGAGCGCCTCGTGACGGAATTCGACGTATCTCGCGAGGTTGCCGAAATCGACGTCCTCAAGTTTCTTGATTTGCTCCGTGCCGAGGGACTGCTCCTTGAATGATCTTGAAAGAAAACGCGAGATCATCGAGTCGCTTGGAGCATATATCAGCGCGCCGAGCGGCAACAGCATGCGCCCGATGCTCCGAGGGGAGCGCGATACCGTTCGCATTGAAGCGTTTGAGGGACGTCTGAGGCGCTACGACGTTGCCCTTTATGTGCGCGGCGACGGCAAGCACGTGCTTCACCGTGTGATTCGCGTACGGGAAAACGATTACGTCTTTTGCGGCGATAACTGCGATTATCGCGAATATGGGATTACCGACGGGATGATCATCGGTCGGCTCGTCGGATTCTGGCGCGACGAGAGGTACGTCTCCTGCGACTCCCGGGGCTACCGCCTTTACGCGCGCGTTCATACGGCGCTCTATCCGCTTCGCTTCCTTCGCATACGGACGCTCCGTCTCTTGCGAAAAGGGCTCTCGCGAATCCCATTCCTTCGTGCGCTTTGGCGGAAACTTCGCCGACGTTAACGCCTTTTGACGAAAAGGCAAAAAAACTTGTCAAAACCCCTTGACAAAGCGATACGTGCGTGTTATAATACTTGAGCATCTGCAAGGATGCGTTATGGCGGAATAGCTCAGTTGGCTAGAGCATTCGGTTCATACCCGACAGGTCGTTGGTTCAAGTCCGACTTCCGCTACCAGGCCCGTTGGTCAAGAGGTTAAGACACCGCCCTTTCACGGCAGTAACAGGAGTTCGATTCTCCTACGGGTCACCATCTGCCGAGACGCGACGTCTTACTTATGACGGCGATTCGGCATCAAAAAGAGAGACACTGCTTATGCGGTGCCTCTCTTTTTTTGCTTCTTATCCGAAGAAGCGGTGGCTTTTGATCGTAAAGAGATACGGTCGGTTCTGCTCAACCCAGGAGCTCGTCGATCCGTACGGCGCGTAGAAGTAGAGGATCTCCGAATTCAGACTGTAGCCCTCAAGACAGATTTTTGCGGCGATGATTGCGCTCTCGCTCGGCGCGGAGTAGACGGTTCCGTTGGCAACCGGCGTGAACTGCACGCCGTATTTCTTGTCAAAGATAACGCCCCAGATCGTATTGGGGAACTCCTTTGCGCGGACGCGGTTCAAAATGACGTTACCGACTGCAATCTGTCCGAGCGACGGCTCTCCTCGGCTCTCGGCAGAGATAATACGCGAGAGCCAATAAACGGCATCCTCGGCGTAGAACCGATCGCCCGAGATCGGCGGTGCATAGCTTCCGGACAGCGTAACGGTCAGGCTTTTCTCGTCAAAGACCGTTTTGATGCCGAGCGCCTTCGAGGCGTTCTGCATCGGTACGTAGAGCATACCGTCGTTCATCACGACCGTCGGGATCTGCATATGGAAATAACGGCCGTTTGCAACGATGTAATAATCTCCGTCGCGCGCTGAAATCGAAAGACCCTGTGCACCGAAGCGATAGGTGGCTCCGACCTTGCTCTGACTCGTCTCAACGTAAGCGTCGAGAAGCTCGTAGAGCGGCAGGTAAGCCTGCCCGAGTATGTAGAGCCCTTGCATCGCAAGCTTCGCGCGTCCGAGCTTGACCGTGATCCTCTTATAATGCGTGGGATCCTTGTCGGTGATCTTTGACAGCGAAAGCTCGTTGTACTCGCTGAGCGCTCTCGGTGACGGCGGTGCGCTTGCCTTTACCGTCGTCAGCGTCGGTGCCGCGAGCAGCAGCACGGCAAGCAGAGCCGCTGCAATTCTTTTTGTCAGCTTCTTCAAATAGCCTGTAGCTTTCTCATCGGTGTGAAAAAGCGATCCTTTCTCCCCAAAGCGATTTTGCCAATCCCCTCCTTCGGGGGTGAGGGGCTCCCCCGAGCCCTCGGGGAAGTGCATCTCTATTATACCGAAACTTTTTCAAAAACGCAAAGCACAATATCAGGAAGCCAAGGAAGATATTTCTGCGACAACAAGCAAAAACGGGAGTCATGCTCAAGCAGACTCCCGTTTTCATTGAAATCGGCTATTCGGTTTTTCCGTGCTCCGCCTCTCCCTCGCTTGCCTCGGAGACGATCTTCATCTCCTCGGAATCCTGGGCAACGCGGTTAACCTCGTTTGGATCGTGGAAGGTAGGGATCAGCTCCATCATCACGCGGCGAACCGTCGAGGGATCGGCATCGACTACCTCGCGCAGACGGCCAAGCTTTTCCTCAACCTCGGAACGGGAAAGCGGCTCGTCACGCTCGATGAAAATGAGCTTGTTGTCGGTCTTGTCAAGCTCCTCGGTTTTGATCAAGAGCTCCTCGTAGAGCTTTTCTCCCGGGCGCAGTCCTACCTCTTTAATATCAATATCGCGGTAGGGAATGAGCCCCGAAAGACGGATGATGTTTTCGGCAAGATCAAGAATCTTGATCGGCTTGCCCATGTCGAGAACGAAGAGCTCTCCGCTCTTTGCCATCGCGCCTGCCTGCATGACGAGCTGGGATGCCTCGGGGATCGTCATGAAGTAACGGATGATCCGCTTGTCCGTAATCGTCACGGGACCGCCGTTTTGAATCTGACGGCGGAAGAGCGGAATGACAGAGCCGTTGGAGCCGAGGACGTTCCCGAAGCGAACTGCGGCAAACTCGGTGTTGCTTCCCGCACGGCGGCACTGCACGACCATCTCGCACATTCGCTTCGATGCCCCCATGACGTTGGTCGGATTCACCGCCTTGTCGGTCGAGACGAGGATGAATTTCTTAACACCGTACTTTTCTGCCATGTCGGCAGTATTGTAGGTACCGAGGACGTTGTTCTTGATGGCCTCGCCCGCGCTGTCCTCCATCAGGGGAACGTGCTTATGCGCTGCCGCATGGAAGACGATGTCAGGGCGGTACTTGGCAAAAAGTCCGTCCAGTCTTGTCCGATCGCGCACTGAGCCGATCTCGACAGAAAGATCGAGATTAGCACCGTATTTTGAGCGAAGCTCCTGCTGAATATCGTATGCGTTGTTTTCGTAGATGTCAAAGATGATAAGCTTTTTCGGGTGTCTGCGTGAGATCTGACGGCAGAGCTCGCTTCCGATCGAGCCGCCGCCGCCCGTCACGAGAATGGTCTTATTCCGATAGAAGCGGCTTGTGAGCTCGGACGCCACCTTGATCGGCTCGCGGAAAAGAAGATCCTCAATGGCGAACTCGCGGAGCTGGCGCTTGCCGTTTTCGGTCAAAGACGGCTCGTCATAGGCAAAGTCGTACATCTTTACCTTCTTGCGCGTGCGAGAATAAAAATCAAAGAGCTTTTTCTTTTCCTCGGGCGGAAGAGAGGGAAGCGCGAGCACGATTTCATCGACGCGCATGGCTCGCAGGCGGCGGATGATGGTCGGGTCCTCTTTATGTACGCGAAGACCGCAAACGAACTTTCCAATTTTGTCGGGGGCATTGTCAATAAAGCAGACAGGACGGTAGTGGGATTTCGCGTTGTTGCGAAGCTCCTCGGCGAGCATCACGCCGACCATACCCGCACCGACGATGGCAACCGTCTTTCTTTCCTCGCTTTCGCTGAGGTTCTTGCGCCGCGTAGCGGAGAGGTAGAGCCATTGATAGGTCAGGCGCGAGGAAAGAGTCAGCAAAAGGATTCCCATCTCGACCAGAGTCGAGAGAATGATCGGATATCCGAGTGTGAAAAAGATCGTCAGCACGTAGATCGGGCAGACCGTAAGATCCGGGATCAGAAGCGAAAAGTAAGCATTGACGTTTGAATACCGCCAAACGCTTCGGTAGGCCTTGGCGATCAGCCGAGCCGTAAAATGCAGCACCAACAAAGTACCAAAGCAAATGAAGAAGCGAGCGGCGCTCAAACGCGGATAATCCGCCTTCGCATAAAAATGAAGCAATGACACGAATACAAGCGATGCAAGCATGATCAGACTGTCGATGCCGATCAGGAGCAGAATACGCTTTTTACGCATAATACACAATTCCTCGTTTCGATTTTTCGAGTTACTGATTCCTATACTTCATTTATTATAGCACACCACTCTGCCTTTGTCAATGTTTCCTTTCGAAAAGGGTCGAAGGGTGACGAACCTGTGAAGTTTGCCGATTTTTTACAAAATTTTCGTCCCGTCTTGCATTTTTGAACCTTTCGTGATAAAATATAGGCACAGAGTAGAGCTGTTCGCGTCGTAGTGCCGATGGGACGGGGAGTTGCCCGTCGGACGAAGCACCCCCTTGGGGTCGCGGTGAACGGCTCGCATCCCGCTGTTCGCTTTTCGGAGACCCTCCGGGGTTATGCTCTCCTTTAGGCAGAACGTGAGATTCTGTTGAAAGGAGACTTTTTTATTTTGAAAAGCAAATCAAGACACATTACTTTTATTAAGCTTTCGCTTTCGGCCATGATGGCGGCGCTCTCGATCGTGCTCTGCCGCTATCTCGGCTTTTCGCCCCCCGACAGTATGCTGCGGATTGAGCTCGGCTTCCTCCCGATCGCTCTCGTCGGTGCTCTGCTCGGACCGCTTTGGGGCGCCTTGACCTACGGAACGGCGGATCTCGTCGGTTCGCTTCTGACAACCGGAATGAACCCCCTGATCCTCGTATGCAAGATTCTGACGGGCACACTGTTCGGCTTTCTTCCGCGACGCGGGAAAAACGCGGTGTTTCCGACGGTTGCCGTAATGCTGACGGTTGGGGTGGTCATTGACGTGGCGCTCATGTCGGGGGTTTTTGTCCTGTATGGCTATGCACCCACCTATTTTTCGGCAATGCTGACTCGCTTTTTCAATGCCGCCGTCAACCTGCCCATCCGTATTTTGCTTTACCCTCTGACAATTTTCGCAGCAGAGCCTGCGATCAAACGCCTTGAGAGGAGTCTTTCATGAAAAACGGCTTCTATGCCTATGCAAACAGCTTCCAGACGGTGTCCCGACTCGGACTTGAGCGGATCTCGGAGCTTCTCGCCGAGCTCGGGAATCCCCAAGATAAGCTTCGCTGCCTGCACGTTGCGGGAACGAACGGAAAGGGGTCGGTTGCGGCGTATCTCTCTGCCATCCTGACGAAGGCGGGATATCGGGCAGGTCTTTATACCTCTCCGAATCTCGTTTCGGTCACCGAGCGCATTCAGATCTCGGGTGAGCGGATTCGGGAACAGGAGCTCTCGGAGCTGCTCGACCGCGTTGAGCGTGCGTGCTCCGTAATGCGCCGGCGCGGTGCGGAGCTTCCGACCCAGTTTGAGATCTGGACGGCGGCGGCATTCCTCTGCTTTGCCGAGCATGAGGTCGATTTTGTCGTGCTCGAGACCGGGCTCGGCGGGGAGTTCGATGCGACCAACGTGATCGCCCGTAACGTCCTTTCCATTCTCACCAGAATCGACCTTGATCATACGCAGTATCTCGGCAGTACCATCTCCGAGATTGCCCGTACCAAGAGCAAGATTATCAAAAGCGATTCGGAGACGCACGCCGTCGTCTCGGCTCCGCAGAGCGACGAGGTTGTATCGGTTATTACGGAGGAAGCCGAGAGGTGCGGATGCCGCGCGATTTTTGTCAATCCCCCCGCTCCAGACGCCTTTGAGGGTATCTTTGAGAGGTTTTCCTATGAGGGACTTTCACTTGCCCCCTCGCTCGGCGGTACGCACCAGATTGAAAACGCCGCGATTGCCGTGACGGCGGCTCGCACCATCGGTATCGACGATGCCTCGATCGTCTCGGGCATCGCCTCGGCAAAGCATCCCGCGCGCCTCGAGATGCTTTCCAAAGCTCCGCTCATCCTTTACGACGGCGGCCATAACCCGAACGGCCTGACGGCGCTCTGCGCCTCGCTTGACCGTTATTATCCGAGCGTTCGATTTACCGTAATCTTCGCTGCCATGAGGGATAAGGAGATCGCCCCCTCTCTCGGGCTCCTTTCCGAGAAGGCGGAGCGCTTCCTTTTTACCACCGTGCAGAATAACCCCCGTGCCATGACGGCAGCCGAGCTTTCGCGTGCCGCGTCAGAGCTTGGGATTAACGGCGCCCCTGCCGATACCCTTGCCGATGCGATCCGTGCGGCGACTCCCCTCGGCAACCCCCTTCTGATCTGCGGCTCGCTATACCTCTATGCCGACCTTCCACAGGAGCTTCGCAGCATTTGAAGACGAAGTGAAAAAGACCCCCCACCTTAGCGCAACGTCCTCGATGACGGGTTGCGAAGGGTGGGGGATTTTTTAGAGCTTGCTCAGCTTGGCGTAGGTCGCCATCAGCTTTTTGGTCGTGCCGCTGTCAAAGGCAACCTCGTAGAGAACGTCGCCGCCCATCTCGCGTGAGGAGACGACGGTTCCCGTGCCGAAAATACCGTGGCGCACGCGAGTACCGTCCGCAAACCGCGTGACACCGAAGGCGGCGGCATCGGCTCTTTCTTTCCGTGCCGTCGATGCACCCTTTACAGAGGCATCCGCACGGCGGGAAAATTCGCTTCCGTAAGTCTGGGGGCGGCTCGGCGTCGGGCGGAAGGACGGCACCCCCTGCGCGCGCGTGCCGGCAGGGGCAAAGCGCGGACGGGGCGCGTCCCTTTGGATGAGCTCCTCGGGGACCTCCTCGCGAACGAAGCGCGAGAGGGGGTTTGAGACGGTTCGACCGTACATCGTCCGTTCAGAGGTGTGCGTCATGTAAAGACGCTCCTTGGCACGGGTGATCGCAACGTAGGCAAGTCGCCTTTCCTCGCTCATCTCTCCGGGCTCAAGCAGGCTCTGCATTCCGGGGAAAACACCGTCCTCAACGCCGGCGAGAAAGACGGTCGGAAACTCAAGTCCCTTAGCGCTGTGAATCGTCATCAGGACAACGGCGTCGGCATCGTCGTCGTACTTGTCAACGTCGGAAACGAGTGCGACCTCCTCAAGGAAGCCCGCAAGCGTGACCTCGTTCTCGGCGCGGCTCTCATACTCGACCGCTGCCGAAACGAACTCGTTTACGCTGTCGATTCTGCCCTTCGAGATTTCGCCCTCCGCCTCGAGCATCGCCTTGTAGCCGGTCTTTTCAAAGACGAGACCGATGAGCGCCGACGGCGCGCATTCGGCGCGGCGGAGCGACTCGATCAGTGAAACGAAGGCAAGAAGTCTCTCGGATGCCTTTAAAAGCTCGGGGTAGTCCTTCGCGTCGCGAAGCACCGAGAACATGGATCTTCCCTCGGTATGTGCGATTGCCTCAACGGCATCAACCGTTGCTGCGCCGATCTTTCGCTTCGGCTCGTTGATGATGCGCTTGAGTCGCTGATCGTCCTCCTCGGAGAGGATGAGATACAGGTACGCCACAACGTCCCGAATTTCCTTGCGATCGTAGAAGCGCTGACCGCCGAGCACGCGGTAGGGAATCCCACTCTTGGCAAAGCCGCCCTCCAGCGAGCGCGAAAGCTCGTTGATGCGGTAAAGCACGGCAAAATCTCGGTATCGCTTTCCCTCGTGGATAACGCTGTGCATGATGGTATCGGTAATGTATCTTGCCTCGTCGTTCTGATGGTCGCAACGGTGCAAAACGATCGGCTCTCCGACGCCTGCCTTGCACCAGAGCCGCTTTTCGCGGCGGTCGGCGTTATGCGCGATCACGGCGTTTGCCGCATCGAGAATGGTTTTCGTCGAGCGGTAATTCTGCTCCAGCTTAATGACTCTTGCATCGGGATACGTGCGGTCAAAGGAGAGGATGTTCTCAACCGTGGCGCCTCGGAAGCGGTAGATGCTCTGATCGTCGTCTCCGACGACCATGATGTTGCGGTGCTTTGCACCGAGCAGCTCGGTCAGACGGAACTGCGCGGGGTTGGTGTCCTGATACTCGTCAACACAAACGTAACGGAACTTGTCCTGATAATATTCCCTCGGCTCCTCAAAGCGCTCGAGGATCTCGACGGTCTTCATGATGATATCGTCGAAATCCAGGGCGTTGTACGAGAGCAGCGCCTTCTGATAGGCGGTATAGATGCGGTGAATATCCCTGTCACGGGGGCTGTTCGGATTCGGACGGTACTCCTCGGGGGAGATCAGCTTATCCTTGGCGGCGCTGATGGCGCTTGCAACCGTTTTGATCTGCAAAATCTTGTCCGAAATGTTCAGCTCCTTCATGACGTCGGAGATCAGGCGCTTTTTGTCGTCGGTATCGTAGATCGTAAAGCTGCTCCGATATCCGACCAGCTCTCCGAAGCGGCGAAGAATGCGAACGCAGATCGAATGGAAGGTCCCCGCCCAAATCTCGCTTGAAACGCTCTCGTCGCCAAGTGCCGCCGAAAGCCGTTCCTTGATTTCCCGTGCCGCCTTGTTTGTAAAGGTGATGGCGAGCATTCCCCAAGGCGGACAGGGCGAGGTGATAAACTCGGGAAGAATATCGCTTTCAACCATCTCGCAGGGAAGCAGCCCCGCTGCCGTTTGCTCGGCAACCGTCTCCAGCGCTACGACGTCAGCCTCGTCAAGCTCGGGAACGTCCTCGCTGTGATAGGCGTTTCCGTATTTGATGAGAAAGCAAATGCGGTTGACGAGAACGGTCGTCTTTCCGCTTCCCGCACCCGCAAGCACGAGCAGAGGTCCGCTTGCCTGAAAAACCGCCTCGCATTGCTCGGGGTTGAGCTTTTTGGACCAAACGGTCATAAACAGTCGGCGTTTTGCCGCAAGGTATCTCGATTTCAGATCGGTCATCGGAGACCTCCCTTCATGATTTTGGGTTGCCCTTTTCCTGAGCGTCCTGTAAAACGAGCGAGCCGTCCTTATTCAAAACGACTCGCTGTCCTTGGCTTTAAGAATTTTTGAGAGCGTTGCGCTTTGCCGCCTGTGCCTTCTTGCGAAGCGGCGTGTTCAGGATGCACTTCCTGAGACGGATGCTCTTCGGCGTGACCTCGATCAGCTCGTCGTCGTCAATAAACTCAATCGCTTCCTCAAGGCTCATGCTGCGCGGAGTCGTGAGCGTCAGTGCCTCGTCGGCACCCTTGGAGCGAACGGCGGTCAGGTGCTTTTGCTTGCAGACGTTGACCTCAATGTCTCCGAGCTTCGGGTTCTCACCGACGATCATGCCCTCGTAGACCGGCGTCTGAACGCCGATGAAGAGAGGACCGCGATCCTGCGCATAAAAGAGACCGTAGCTGGTTGCCTCGCCGTCCTCGCTTGCAACGAGCGAGCCGGTATAGCGCATCGTTACCTCTCCGCGATAGGGAGCATATCCCTCGAAGGTCGAGTTCATAATGCCCTCGCCGCGCGTTGCCGTCATGAACTCCGAGCGGTATCCGAAAAGGCAGCGGGTAGGGATAATATAAGTCAGCTTCTGACGGGTGCCGCGGATCTGCATATCCTGGAGCTCGCCCTTTCGCGAGCCGAGCTTTTCCATGACCGTTCCCATGTATTCCTCGGGAACGTCGATCTGCACGCGCTCGATCGGCTCGCATTTGACACCGTCGATCGTTTTATAAAGGACACGGGGATTCGAGCAGGCGAGCTCGTAGCCCTCGCGGCGCATCGTCTCGATCAGAATCGAAAGATGCATCTCGCCGCGCCCCGCAACGTTGAAGGCGTCGGTCGTGTCGCCGTCGGTCACGCGAAGCGATACGTCCTTGAGCAGCTCGCGGTAGAGTCTGTCGCGCAGATGGCGGCTCGTAACGAATTTCCCCTCACGACCGGCAAAGGGGCTGTCGTTGACAAGGAAGGTCATCTCGAGCGTCGGCTCGCTGACCTTGACAAACTCAAGCGGCTCAACGGCAGCGGTTGAGGTGACGGTGTCGCCGATCGTAATGTTCTCGGCACCCGAAAAGCAAACGATATCGCCGACGGTCGCCTCGGTCACGGGAAGACGTCCGAGACCGTCGAACTGATACATCGAAACGATCTTCGCGCGCTTCGGCACGTCGCCCGAATAGAAGTTCGAGATCATGATCTCCTGATTTTGGCGCATCACGCCGCGCTCGATCCGTCCGATGCCGATTCTGCCGACGAAGTTGTTATAGTCGATCGAGGAAACGAGGCATTGCAGCTCACCCGACTCGTCTCCCTCGGGTGCGGGGATATAATCGAGAATGGTATCAAACAACGGACGAAGATCCACCCCGGCCTCGCTCGGCGAGCGACTTGCCGTTCCGGCGCGTCCCGAGCAGTAAAGGATCGGGGAATCAAGCTGCTCGTCGTCGGCATCCAGCTCCATCAGAAGCTCGAGCACCTCGTCCTCGATTTCGTCAAGGCGCGCATCGGGACGGTCGATTTTGTTGACGACAACGATTACGCGATGATGAAGTGCAAGCGCTCTCTCGAGCACGAAGCGCGTTTGCGGCATCGGGCCCTCTGCCGCATCGACGAGCAGAATAACGCCGTTCACCATCTTCAGAATGCGCTCGACCTCGCCGCCGAAATCGGCGTGCCCGGGCGTATCGACGATGTTGATCTTGACGTCCTTGTAGTGGACGGCGGTGTTCTTTGCAAGGATGGTGATGCCGCGCTCGCGTTCAAGGGCGCCCGAGTCCATCACGCGGTCGGTCGTTGCCTGGTTTTCACGGTAAACGCCGCCCTGGCGGAGCATCTCGTCAACCAACGTCGTCTTTCCGTGGTCAACGTGTGCGATAATTGCTATATTTCTGAGATCGGTACGCTTCAAAGCTGTTTCTTCTCCTTTAGTTTCTGTAGGACCTTTTTATCATATCATTAACCAATTTATTATACCGCAAACGCCGTTCCTTTGCAAGTATCGGGACGAAAAAAGTTGAAGATTTTTTTCGCACCCTCGAAAAAAGACGCCGCCCCCCTTTTTTCGGTATGCCGTCCTTTTCTTTAAGACGACTTGTTATATAACTACTGTTATTTATAGGAAGGCTTGCTTTTCGGGGTAGCTTGATGTATAATGAGGGCAGTAAGGTATCGGAAAGGACGGAAACGATGGAATTTGAATTTCATACGCCGACGCGCGTGATCTTCGGGCTCGGCAGCGAAAAACGCACGGGGGAGATCGTCTCATCGTACGGCTACCGCCGTGTTCTGCTCGTCTACGGCGGCGCGAGTGCGAAAAAAAGCGGGCTTTACGATCGCGTATGCGAAAGCCTCGCTGCCTCGGGAATCACCTTTGCGGAGCTTTCCGGTGTAAAGCCGAACCCCGTGCTCTCGCTTGCAAGGCGCGGAATGGCTTTGGCACGGGATACGGGCGCCGAGCTGATCCTTGCGCTTGGCGGCGGGAGCGTGATCGACACGGCGAAGGAGATTGCCATCGGTGCGCTTGACGGCGGCGAGCATTGGGATTTCGCTCTCGGAAAGCGAACCCCCGAGCGTGCGCTGCCCGTCGGTGTCATTTTGACGATCTCGGCGGCGGGAAGCGAAATGTCCTCGTCGGCGGTTCTTACCAACGAAGAGGACGGCTCCAAGCGCGGATACAATACGCCCCTGCACCGACCGCTCTTTGCCATTTGCAATCCCGAGCTGACCTATTCGGTCGATCCGTACCAGACCGCCTCGGGAATTGTTGATATTCTGATGCACACGCTCGAGCGCTATTTCGCTCCCGTTCCCGAAACGCCGATCACCGATGCCCTCGCTCTTGCGCTTTGCCGCGAGGTCGTAAAAGCAGGGCGCATCGCCTACGAGAATCCAACGGATTACACAGCGCGCGCATCGCTGATGTGGGCGTCCTCGGTTTCTCATAACGATCTGACCGGTGTCGGACGCTTCTTCGCGGGCACCTGCCATCGCCTCGAGCATGAAATGAGCGCCAAATACGACGTTGCCCACGGTGCGGGGCTTGCCGTCGTTTTCCCTGCGTGGGCAAAATACGTCTATCGCCTTGCCCCCGCGCGCTTTGCCCGTTTTGCGCGCGAGGTCTTCGCCGTTTCACAGACCGACGATCTTGATGCCGCCAAGGAGGGAATCGAGGTCCTCTCTCGCTTCTTCCGCTCCATCGGCATGCCGCTCACCATGCGTGAGCTCGGAATTCCCGACCCCGATCTTGAGGATATGGCGCGCCGTTGCAGCAGAGACAAAACGATCACTCTGCACTCCTATATTGAGATCGGTTACGATGAGATGCTCGATATCTATCGACTCACGCTGTGAGGTGCCGTTTATGATTGCTTATATTTTCGGAGCGGGGGAGTATAGCGGGAAAGCCCCAAAGTTAAATGAAGGCGATCTTGTGATCTGTGCCGACGGAGGATATCGGACGGCAAGTCGGCTCGGACTTTCGGTTGATCTTGCCATCGGCGATTTTGATTCGCTCGGCTATGCTCCCGAGCTGTCCGAGGACAGAGTCGTTTGTCTTCCGGTCGAAAAGGATATCACCGACGCCGAGGCGGCAATTTTGGCAGCAGAGG
>JAZNFP010000037.1:0-24052 GCA_045576095.1 Eubacteriales bacterium | reverse complement strand
TTTGGGCTGTCTTTGGGGATTCGCTTATCCCTTTGCCGCATCCCAGGTCCTGCCGACCCCCACCTCGACGAGAAGCGGCAGCGAGAGCGCGGCGGCGCCCTGCATCTCCTCAACGAGGATGCGCGAGACGAGCGCGGCGTCGCGCCCGTCCGCCTCGACGATCAGCTCGTCGTGCACCTGCATGACCAGTCGCGCCGACGGGGCTTCAACGGAAAGGCGCTCGTCGATACGGATCATCGCGCGCTTCATGATATCCGCCGAGGTACCCTGGATGGGGCTGTTCATGGCGATGCGGCGGCCGAAGGACTGTGTCATCTTGTTTTGTGACGCGAGCTCGGGAATGCGGCGGCGGCGGCCGAAGACCGTCGTCGTGTAGCCGTTTTCCGCCGCCTCTCGGGTCACGCGGTCAAGATAGGCTGCAATCTTGGGATAGCTTGCCATATAGTCCTCGATATAGCGCTTCGCCTCGGCGTAGGAGATACCGAGATCAAGCGAGAGCGAATGCGGTCCGATGCCGTACATGATCCCGAAGTTGACCGCCTTGGCGGCGGCACGGAGCTCGGGGGAAACCATTTCGTAGGGGAGACGGAAGACCGATGCCGCCGTCATGGTATGAATATCGACCCCCGAGGCAAACGCCGCGAGCATTGCCTCGTCACCCGAGACGTGCGCGAGCAGGCGAAGCTCGATCTGCGAGTAATCAGCATCCACCAGCACCTTGCCGTCATCGGCAACGAAGAGGGCGCGGAAGAGCCGTCCGAGCTCGGTACGCACCGGGATGTTCTGTAGGTTCGGCTCGGAGGAGGAAAGCCGTCCGGTTGCCGTCAGCGCCTGACGGAAATCGGTGTGAATCCGTCCTCTCTCGTCCGCCGCCTCGGCAAGCGCCACGGCGTAGGTCGAGCGGAGCTTGGTAAGCTGCCGATAGGAGAGCACGAGCGGGACGATCGGATGCGCCGCGCGAAGTCCCTCAAGCACGTCGGCTGCGGTGGAGTAACCGCTTTTGGTTTTCTTGCCGCCCGGAAGTCCGAGCTCTACGAACAGCACCTCGCCAAGCTGCTTGGGAGAGAGAATGGAGAAGGGGTGACCTGCCAGATCGTAGATTTTCTGCTCGATTTCTGCGGCACGGCCGCCAAGCTCGCTTCCAAGCAGAGAAAGCCCCTTGAGATCGACTCCAAAGCCGGTACGCTCCATTTTCGTCAGAACGGAGACAAGGGGAAGCTCAATTTCAAGGAGAAGCTCGCGCGAGCCGATGGCATCGACCTCGCGCAAAAGGACACTCTCAAGCAAAGAGAAGGCGCTGACGGCGGGGATGCCCTCGGGGAGCTCGATGCCAAGGTGGTTTCGGATCAGGATTTCGGGAGCATCGGGCGCGCCGTCTCCTGCGCGGAGCAGGTAGGCGTAGAGCAAAAGGTCGCGCGGAAGCGGGGGGTTTTCAATTCCTGCATCGTAAAGGGCGTGCAAAAGGCTCTTCCCGTCGTAGCAGATCATCTCGCGCGACGGATCGGCAAAGAGCGGCGCAAGCGCCGAAAGCTCCCCCTCGTAGCGAAGGGTACGCGTGCCGACCGAAACGAGAGCGCCCCCCTCGGTGAGCGAGACGGCAAAGCGCTGCGGCGAGAGCGATACGATCTCCTCTGCCGTTGCCGTCTGCGGGGGTGTCAGAGAGACGGATGCGGCTGCCTGCTCGGACGGCGCAGATGCGGGGGAGCCGTCCTTTGGCGCGCGGAGATCGAATTGACGGATGAGCGCCGAGAGCTCGTAGCGGGCAAAGGCGCGGTAGAGACGGTCGCGGTCGGGACCCGCGTAGACGAGATCTTCGAGTGTCAGATTCAGCGGCACGTGCCGCTCAATCTCGGCAAGACGGCGCGAGAGCCGTCCGAGCGCCTCGCCCTCGGTGAGCTTTCTCGCAAGCGACGGCGACAGCTCTCCCTTATGGGCAAAGACGCCGTCGAGGTCCTGATATTCGGTAAGCAGCTTGACGGCGCCCTTTTCCCCGATTCCGGGCACGCCCGGGATGTTGTCCGACGAGTCGCCCATCAGCGCCTTGAGGTCGAGATACTGCTCAACCCCGATGCCAAAGCGCGCTCGGAACGCCCTCTCGTCGTAGGGCGCGGTTTCGGCGTTTCCGGCGAGGAGCACGGTGGTGCTCGGGGAGATCAGCTGGAGCAGGTCGCGGTCGCCCGAGAGGACGTAGGTTTCGACCTCGCCGCATTCGTCTCCGAGGCGCGCGAGGGTGCCGAGAATATCGTCCGCCTCGTAGCCCGCAAGCGAAAGCAGATGCAGTCCCATCGCCTCGAAGCACTCCTTGCAGGGGTCGAACTGGGCGATGAGATCGGGGGGTGTCGGGCGGCGCCCCGCCTTATAGTCGGGGTAGAGCTCGTGGCGGAAGGTGGGAGCGTGCAGATCGAACGCCACGGCGGCATAATCGGGCGAAAGCGAAACGAGCTGGCGGCGCAGGATATGCACCGCGCCGAAAACGGCACCCGTTGGCTCTCCCTTGGAGGTCGATAGCGGACGGACCCCGTAGTAGGCACGGTTGATGATGCTGTTTCCGTCAACGACGAGCAGCCGCTTCACTGCTTGCCCTCCTTTTCGTCCGGGGGGGCGAGCAGGTCGCTTGCAATCTGCCCGAGCAGATCACCCTCGGTCTCGTATCTGACGGGGGCGGTCTCCTCGGGGGCGCCGAAGAGATGCCTTGCCTCGTCGCTTTCGGGATCGCAGCTTGCCTCGGACAGCTCTGCCGAGAGCAGGGCGGCGGCTTCGCCGGGATCGGGAGCGGGGGCGGGATCGTCGTTAAAGAAGCTAATCTGCCCGACGCTGGATACGCTCTCCTCCTCGTCGGCAAGCGCCGCCTCGAAGAAGGGGGCCTCGTTGCTTGCGCTTCGGGGGATCAGCGAGCCGAGGCGCGCCGCGAGATACAAAAAGAAGCCGAGGATCAGAAAATCGTGCACGGGGGTTTCCAAAACGGCGACGCCGTTTGCGGCGTAATACAGGAGATTCGGAACGGCACTCGATGCCGAGAGAATCATGGCAAGGAAGCCAAAGCCAACGCGGACGGCGGGCATTGGCTTTGCGATCGCGATGCGCGTTTCATAAAGGAAGAAAAGGGCGATTGCGAGCAGCGTCATCTGCGCGAGCAGCTTTTCGGGGGCGTTGATCGGCAGATCGGTGTCAAAATAGAGGAATATGGTATACATGAGGGCGAACAGAACGACGGCGGACGAGGAAAACGCCTTCTTTGCGCTGATCTCGGCGCCCATAGAGGCGCTTAAAACGAAGCTGACGGTGCCGAGCAGCGAGAGGAGGGCGGCGACTGCCGAGGTGAAAACGGCGCGAGGATCCGTCGGGGCGTCGGAGACGATCTCGGCGGAGATCTCCGTGACGTGCAGAGCGGCAAAGGCGATCAGAAGGAAGGCGAGCAGAGCCGACGAAAAGACGGTCGGCAGATGAAAGCGCGGGGGCGCACTCTTGAGCCTTCCGCCGCCGAGCGTAAAGGGGGCTGACAGGCAAAGGGGAAAGGCAAGCAGCGTCAGCAGGTTGGCGATCTCGGGCAGGCGAGCCCCTGCCTCGAAATAGCCGAGCGAGCCGTCGTAATGCCGAAGCACCGCGACCGTGCGCAGCACCGCCAGCGCGAGCGCAAGCAACAGCGAGAGTGTCAGATAGGTTTTGTAGGTCTTTTTCGTTTTTGCGGTCATCGTCAAACCTCTTTTTCGATCCGAAGGATTCGCTCGGCGAGTCGGAAGCCTTCCTTTTTTATTATATATAGCGCATTCGGGGGACTGCGCTTGCCAAGGGGGAGCGCAGAGGGATAGGATTCGTTGATAGCATTATAGCACAACCCGTCGGCTTTGTAAACCGAAAACCGATATTTTCAACGGCTTTTTCTTGCGTAACGTCGTCTCTTTTTGGTCGATTTGTGCAAAATGCACATATAAGACGAAAAACAGTCAAAAATATTCTACACATAAAAATGGCACGATTGGAAAAAAAGAATTGCAATCGAAGGAAAGATGGTATATAATATAAAGGCTTGATATGCGATGAAGCGAGAGGTTGCCGTGCGGCTTGCCGTACGGGGAATTTTCGTGGAGTATGTCCGATTCCAAACCGGGCGAAAAAACGCGGGAAACCGCGGCTGTGCTTGTCAAGTTGGTCGGGCGATCTGTCGAATTGCGGCTGACGGATCTGCTCGGTTTTCTTGGGGCGTGTTTGATACGCCCGGCACGGTGTGAAAGCGTCGCCCCCAAAAATCAGTAAGGAGGCAACTAAAGATGGCAGCAAATGCGAAACTCAGAGTGAGACTGAAGAGCTACGACCACACCCTCGTTGACGCCGCGGCGGCAAAGGTTGTGGAGATCGCAAAGCGTAACGGCAATGCGGTTTCGGGTCCGATTCCGCTTCCCACCGACAAGGAGATCATCACGATCCTTCGCGCGGTGCATAAGTACAAGGACAGCCGTGAGCAGTTCGAGCGTCGCACGCACAAGAGAATCGTCGACATCCTGAATCCGCAGGCAAAGACCGTTGAGGCTCTGATGACGGTCGAGCTCCCCGCAGGTGTCGAGATCGAGATCGAGAACAAGTAATTCCCAAAGCGAATCCCCAGCCGCAAAACACCACGCCTTGTGGTCAAGTTGACGGTCCGGTATCGGAAATTCAAGCCGTCAACCAATAACCGGAGGAAGAAATGAAAAAAGGCATTATCGGCAAAAAGCTCGGTATGACGCAGATCTTCGACGAGGTCGGAAACGTCATCCCCGTAACCCTGATCGAGGCCGGTCCCTGCGTCGTTTCGCAGAAGAAGACCGCTGAGACCGACGGCTACGACGCACTCCAGCTCGCTTACTGCGACGCCAAGGAGAAGCACCTGACCAAGGCAGAGCTCGGTCATCTGAAGAAGGCGGGCATTTCCGCCAAGAAGCATCTGAAGGAGTTTCGTCTCGAGGATTGCTCGGCAAACGTTGGCGACGTGATCACCGTCGATACCTTCGCCGCAGGCGAAAAGGTCGACATCACCGGTATCACCAAGGGCCGCGGATACACCGGCGCCATCAAGAGATGGAATCTTCACAAGCTGAGAATGACGCACGGTGTCGGACCTGTACACCGTCAGTCGGGATCCATGGGTGTCATCGACCCCGCAAGAATCTTCAAGAACAAGAAGATGGCAGGTCAGTACGGTAACGAGCAGGTCACCATTCTGAACCTTGCCGTTGTTAAGATTGATTCGGAAAAGAACCTGATCGCAGTCAAGGGCGCAGTCCCCGGAAACCGTGGCGGCATCGTCTTTATCCGCGATTCGGTGAAAGCATAACGGAAGGAGGAAACACGAATGCCTAACATGAAGGTTGTCAATATGGCGGGCAAGGAAGTCGGCGAGATTACCTTATCCGATGCCGTTTTCGGCGCAGAAGTGAACAGCGCCGTCCTCCACGCCGCAGTAAGAGCATATCTGCTCAACCAGAGACAGGGAACGCAGTCGACCCTGACCCGTACCGAGGTTTCGGGCGGCGGAAGAAAGCCCTGGAAGCAGAAGGGAACCGGTCACGCAAGACAGGGCTCCACCCGTTCTCCTCAGTGGGTACACGGCGGAGTTGCTCTCGGACCGAAGCCCCGCACCTATAAGGTTGCCCTCAATAAGAAGGTCAAGAGACTTGCTCTCATCAGCGCACTCTCCGCAAAGGCTGCTGCCGGTGAGCTCGTGATCGTCGATGCGATCACCGCAAGCGAGTACAAGACCAAGACGATGGTGGCAATGCTCGGCGCAGTCGGCGCAGAGAAGAAGCCGCTGATCGTTCTCCCCGCCGTCAACGAGTTCGTCGTCAAGAGCTGCGCCAACATCCCCGGCGCCAAGACCACGGTTGCCAACAGCGTCAACGTTTACGACGTTCTGAACGCAGGCAAGCTCGTCTTCGATAAGAGCGCGGTAGAGAAAATCGAGGAGGTATATGCAAGATGAAATCGGTTGCCGATATCATTATCAGACCTCTGATCACCGAGAAGAGCATGGACGGAATCGCGGACAAGCGCTACACCTTCGAGGTGCAGAAGGACGCCACCAAGCCCGAGATCGCAAAGGCGGTTGAGGAGATGTTCGGCGTTGAGGTCAAGAAGGTCAACACCATGAACGTCAAGTCGAAGCCGAAGAGACTCGGCGTCCACGCGGGCAAGACCCGTTCGTGGAAGAAGGCGATCGTCACCCTCACCGAGGGCTCGAAGACCATCGCGTTCTTCGACAGCATGAATTAAGGAGGAAGAGTAATGCCTACGATTAAGTACAAGCCGACGACTCCGTCGCGCAGAAATATGCAGGCTCCCTCCTTCGACGAGGTTACCAAGTTCTCCCCCGAGAAGAGCCTGATTACCACGAAGAAGAAGCACGCCGGCCGCAACAGCTACGGCCGCATCACCGTCCGTCATCACGGCGGCGGAAACAAGCAGAAGTACAGAATCATGGACTTCAAGCGCCAGAACGTCGAGGCAGCAAAGGTTCTCGGTATCGAGTACGATCCCAACAGAACCGCGTATATCGCACTGCTTGAGAACGAGGCGGGTAAGAAGAGCTACGTGATCGCTCCCGTGGGACTGAAGGACGGCGACGTCGTTTACTCGGGCCCCGATGCCGACATCAAGCCCGGTAACACGCTTCCGATCTCCTCGATTCCCGTCGGTACCTTCATTCACAACATCGAGCTTTACCCCGGTAAGGGCGCTCAGCTCGTCCGCTCTGCCGGCGTCGCAGCACAGCTGATGGCAAAGGAGAACGGTGTTGCACAGATCCGCCTCCCCTCGGGTGAGGTCCGCATCGTCCGCCTCGATTGCAAGGCAACGATCGGTCAGGTCGGCAACGTTGAGCACGAGACCGTTAAGCTCGGTAAGGCAGGTAAGACCCGCCACCTCGGCATCCGTCCGACGGTCAGAGGCGCGGTCATGAACCCCTGCGACCACCCGCACGGAGGCGGTGAGGGTAAGTCCCCGATCGGCCGTCCCGGCCCTGTTACCCCGTGGGGCAAGCCCGCTCTCGGATATAAGACGAGAAACAAGAAGGCGAGAACGAATAAGTTTATCGTCAAGCGCAGAAACAGCAAGTGATGCCGCGTAATACTAAGAAGGGAGCACAACAGAAATGAGCAGAAGCCTGAAAAAGCCGCCTTTTGTCGAAGTCAAGCTTTTTAACAGAATCAGCGAAATGAATGCCAAGGGCGAGAAAAAGGTGCTGAAGACCTGGTCCCGTGCGTCCACCATCTTCCCGGAATTCGTCGGTCATACGATTGCTGTTCACGACGGAAGAAAGCACGTTCCGGTCTACGTTACCGAGGATATGGTTGGTCACAAGCTTGGCGAGTTCGCACCTACCCGGACCTTTAAGGGTCATGCGGGAACCAAGACGTCGAATAGCTGAGTACAATAGCGAAGGAGGAAACGCCTAACAATGGAAGCAAAGGCACATCTTAAGTATTTAAGAATCTCTCCGCGCAAGGTCAAGATCGTTCTTGATCTCATCAGAGGCAAAGACACGGATTCCGCAATGGCTATTTTGAAGAATACCAACAAGATTGCATCGGAAAGCCTCGTGAAGCTTCTGAAGAGCGCGGTTGCAAATGCAGAGCACAACTTTCACATGGATGCCTCGAACCTTTACGTCTCCGAGTGCTTCGTATGCCCCGGACCGACGCTGAAGAGAATGCAGCCCCGTGCACAGGGCAGAGCGTTCAGCATCCTGAAGAGAACGAGCCACGTAACGCTCGTTGTCAAAGAGAAGAACAATTCGAAGGAGGTCGGCTGAGACAATGGGACAGAAGGTAAATCCGCACGGTCTTCGCGTCGGCGTCATTAAGAACTGGGATTCGAGATGGTTTGTCAAGGACGAGGAGATCGGCGACACCATCGTTTCGGATCACAAGATCAGAAAGTACCTGAAGGAGAAGCTTCAGGCGGCAGGCGTGCCGAAGATTGAGATCGAGCGCGACCGTTCGCGCGTCCGCGTTTTCGTGCAGTGCGCGAAGCCCGGTATGGTCATCGGTCGCGGCGGCTCTGAGATCGAGAAGCTCAAGACTGAGCTGGAGGCAATGGTCGGCAAGACCGTCGTTGTCAACGTCATCGAGATCAAGAACCCCGACCTCAACGCACAGCTCGTTGCAGAGAACATCGCATCTCAGCTCGAGCGCAGAACTTCCTTCCGCCGCGCGATGAAGCAGGCGATCGGAAGAACCATGAGACTCGGCGCAAAGGGAATCAAGATTTCCTGCGGCGGCCGTCTCGGCGGCGCCGAGATCGCTCGCACCGAGCACTATCACGAGGGTACCATTCCGCTTCAGACCCTGCGTGCCGACATTGAGTACGGCTTCTGGGAAGCGAACACCACCTACGGTAAGATCGGCATCAAGGTCTGGATCTACAAGGGCGAGGTTCTCGCTGAGAATGCAAACGCCGCCGAGAGAAGACCCGAGCGCCCCGACAGACGTCCCCGCAGAAACGGCGATAACCGCCGCGACGGCAGAGGCGGAGCAGGTCGTGGCGACCGCCGCTTCGGAAACAACAACGGAGGCCGTAGCTTCGACCGCACCAAACACGAAGGAGGCAACCGCTAATGTTGATGCCGAAGAGAGTCAAGCACCGTCGCGTTCAGCGCGGCAGACTGAAGGGCAAGGCCCTTCGCGGTAACACCGTCACGAATGGTTCCTACGGTCTCGTTGCTCTCGAGCCCGCATGGATCACCAGCAATCAGATCGAGGCAGCCCGTATCGCAATGACCCGTTATATCAAGCGTGGCGGTAAGGTCTGGATCAAGATTTTCCCCGACAAGCCCATCACCGAGAAGCCTGCCGAGACCCGAATGGGATCCGGTAAGGGCTCGCCCGAGTACTGGGTCGCGGTCGTTAAGCCCGGCCGTGTGCTCTTCGAGATGGACGGCGTTGCCGAGGAGGTCGCAAAAGAGGCTATGCGTCTTGCGTCCCACAAGCTGCCGATCAAGTGCAAGTTTGTAGTGCGCGAGCAAGAGAACGTTGCAGAGGAGGTTTAAGCCGTGAAAGCAGAAGAACTCAGAAGCATGAGTGCCGAGCAGCTCGGCGTAAAGCTCGCTGACCTGAAGAAAGAGCTTTTCAATCTCCGTTTTCAGCATGCGATCAATCAGCTTGACAATCCTCACAAGATCACCGACGTCAAGCACGATATCGCGCGCGTTATGACGGTTCTTCGTGAGAAGAACGCCTAAAGGAGGACGGATAAATGGAAGAGCGTAATCTCAGAAAAGTAAGAGTGGGTAAGGTTGTCAGCTGCAAGATGGATAAGACCATCACCGTTGCAATCGAGGACCACGTTCGCCACCCCAAGTACAAGAAGATCATCAAGCGTACGATGAAGCTCTACGCACACGATGAGAACAACGTCTGCGGCGTTGGCGATAAGGTTTCCGTTATGGAGACCAGACCTCTCTCCAAGATGAAGAGATGGCGTCTTGTCGAAATCATCGAGAAGGCACAGTAAGACAGATCATATCAGAATAGTAGGCAGGTCAAAAAGCTTGCCGAAGCAAGGAGGAAAGATCAGTGATTCAGCAACAGTCTTTAATGAAGGTCGCCGATAACACCGGCGCAAAAGAGCTGATGTGCATTCGCGTTCTCGGTGGATCGGGCCGTCGCTACGCCGGCATCGGTGACATCGTCGTTTGCTCTGTCAAGAAGGCTGCTCCGAACGGAGTTGTCAAGGCAGGCGACGTTGTCAAGGCCGTCGTTGTCCGTACCGTCAAGGAGCTTCGCCGTGCCGACGGCTCCTATATCAAGTTTGACGAGAATGCCGCAGTCGTTATCAAGGAAGATAAGACCCCCCGCGGAACCCGTATCTTTGGCCCGGTGGCCAGAGAGCTGCGCGATAAGGACTTCACCAAGATCCTTTCGCTCGCTCCCGAAGTACTTTAATCGGAGGAAATGACAATGAAGAAGCTTCATATTAAAACCGGCGATACCGTTGTCGTTCTTTCCGGTGACGACAGAAAGATGAAGAAGGACGACAAGCTCGTCGCCCGCACCGGCAAGGTCATTGCCACCTCTCCCGAGGAGGGCAAGGTCATCGTCGAGGGCGTCAACGTCGTCTCCAAGCACAGCAAGGCCCGCAAGCAGGGCGACGTGAGCGGTATCGTGAAGACCGAGGGCGCGATCTACGCATCCAAGGTTCAGCTGTACTGCCCGAGCTGCGATAAGGGCGTCCGCACCAAGGTCGGCTATGAAGAGGTCGACGGCAAGAAGACGAAGGTTCGTCTCTGCGCTAAGTGCGGAAAGAAGATTTGAGAGGAGGTAACCGAATATGTCGAGATTTAGTGAGAAGTACAAGGCAGAAGTTGCCCCCGCTCTGATGGCCAAGTTTGCGTACAAGAGCCCCATGCAGGTTCCGCGCTTTGACAAGATCGTTGTCAACGTCGGTGTCGGCGATGCGCGCGAGAACGCAAAGGTCATTGATAACGTCATTGACGAGATCACCATGATTACCGGTCAGAAGGCCGTTCCGACCTACGCAAGAAAGTCGGTTGCGAACTTCAAGGTCCGCGAGGGCATGAAGATCGGTGTGAAGGTCACCCTGCGCGGCGAGCGTATGTGGGAGTTTATGGATAAGCTCTTCAACTTCGCACTCCCCCGCGTTCGTGACTTCAAGGGCATTAACCCCAACGCGTTTGACGGCAGAGGCAACTACTCGCTCGGTCTGAAGGAGCAGCTGATCTTCCCCGAGATCGACTACGATAAGGTAGAGAAGATCCGCGGAATGGACATCGTCTTCGTTACGACCGCCGGCACCGACGAGGAAGCCAAGGAGCTTCTCGCGGCCATGGGCGCACCCTTTGCCAAATAATGCAGGAGGATAAGAAGTAAATGGCTAAGAAGTCAATGATTCTCAAGCAGCAGAAGCCCCAGAAGTTCTCCACCAGAGAATACAACCGCTGCAAAATCTGCGGAAGACCCCACGCCTACCTTCGCAAGTACGGCATCTGCCGTATCTGCTTCCGCGAGCTCGCCTACAAGGGTGAGATTCCGGGCGTCAAGAAGGCCAGCTGGTAAGCCGCACCCCTTAACTATCGGAAGGAAAGCGAGAGCGCTTTAACCGCCGATCAGCCGTCGCGGCGCTTGCCGCGGCAGCAAGAGAAAAGAAAACTTGCATAAAGGAGGATTTTTATCCATGCAAATGTCAGACGTTATCGCAGATATGCTCACCAGAATCCGTAACGCGAACGACGCGAAGCACAACACGGTTGACATTCCCGCGTCCAACCTCAAGCGCTCGATCGCAAACATCCTCGTCGAGGAGGGCTACGTCAAGTCCTACCAGGTCATCGAGGACGGCAAGCAGGGCATCATCAGAATCACCCTCAAGTACGGCGAGGGAAAGTCGAAGGTCATTCATGGCCTCAAGAGAGTTTCAAAGCCCGGTCTTCGTATCTATGCCGGCTGTGAGGATATGCCGAAGGTTATGAACGGTCTCGGAATCGTGATCGTTTCGACCTCGAAGGGCATTATGACTGATAAGAAAGCAAGACTTGCCAACGTTGGCGGCGAAGTGCTCGCCTTCGTGTGGTAAGAGGCAGGAGGTAGAAGATGTCTAGAATCGGTAGAGAACCTGTTGCCATTCCCGCCGGCGTGACCGTATTGGTCGCCGAGGGAAACGTCGTCACCGTCAAGGGCGCTCTCGGTGAGCTTACCGAGGCGTTTTGCCCCGTTCTCGGGATCTCGGTCGAGGGCTCGACTCTCACCGTCACCCGTCCGAATGACGACAAGGAGATCCGTGCGCTGCACGGTCTCACCCGTGCAAAGATCAGCAATATGGTCGTCGGCGTAACGAGCGGCTTCTCGAAGAAGCTCGAGATCGTCGGTGTCGGCTACAAGGCTGAGAAGCAGGGCAAGAAGATCGTTCTGAACCTGGGTCACTCCCATCCCATCCATTTCGAGGAGGCTGACGGCATCAGCTTCGATGTTCCTGACTCAAACACCGTCATCGTCAAGGGCATCGACAAGCAGAAGGTCGGTCAGGTTGCGGCAACCGTCCGCTCCAAGAGACCGCCTGAGCCCTACCTCGGAAAGGGTGTCAAGTATTCCGGTGAGAAGATCCGCCGCAAGGCCGGAAAGACCGGTAAATAATTGAAAGGAGAAGCAGCTCATGGTTAAGAGAATCGACAAGAATCTTCAGCGTCAGAAGCGCCATAAGAGAGTCAGAGGAAAAATCTCCGGAACCGCCGAGAGACCTCGTCTCGCCGTCTATCGCTCGAATGCGCACATTTCGGCGCAGATCATCGATGACGTGGCAGGAAAGACGCTGGTTGCCGCAGGCACCTACGAGGCATCCTTTGAGGGCGTCGGCTCGAACAAGGAGGCGGCAAAGGCCATTGGCAAGCTGATTGCGGAGAGAGCATGTGCAGCCGGCATCACGACGGTTGTGTTTGATCGCAGCGGCTATGTCTATCACGGACGTGTATCGGAGCTGGCTGACGGCGCTCGCGAGGGCGGCCTGAAGTTCTGATTTTCCGGTTTGTACACTGTTTCAAAAGAAATTTTGAAATATCAACTATAAGGAGAAAAACATGGCAAAAATGATTGATGCGAGCGAGCTTGATCTCCAGGAGAAGCTCGTCGTTCTGAACCGTGTTTCCAAGACCGTTAAGGGTGGCCGTATCGCACGCTTTGCAGCGCTCATGGTTGTCGGTGACGGCAATGGGCACGTTGGTTTTGGGCTTGGTAAGGCAGCCGAGGTTCCGGATGCAATCCGCAAGGGAATCGAGGATGCAAAGAAGAATATGATCGAGGTCGCAAGACACGGCTCGACCATCCCCCACGAGATCCTCGGGCAGTTCGGCTCGGGCAGCGTTCTGCTCAAGCCCGCCGCACCTGGTACCGGTATCATCGCGGGCGGCGCCGTCCGTGCAGTGCTTGAGCTTGCGGGCATCCGCAACATCCGCTCGAAGTGCCTGCGCTCGAACAACCCGATCAACGTTGTCAAGGCAACGTTCGAGGGTCTCAAGGCTCTGAGAACCGCCGAGCAGGTTGCTGCTCTGCGCGGACTCAGCGTGGAAGACGTAAAGGCTTAAGGAGGGTATACGGATGGAACAGGTTAAGGTTACTCTCGTAAAGAGCCTCATCGCCTGCAAGCCGAACCAGAAGGCAACCGCCGCCTCGCTCGGCCTGCGTAAGATCGGTGATTTCAACGTTCTCTGCAACAGCGACGCACTGAAGGGAAAGATCACCGTTATTCGCCACCTCGTTAAGGTGGAAACCGTTTAATCGGAATTTAAGCAAGGAGGAAACAAAAGTTGAAGCTCCACGAACTTTCGCCCGCCAAGGGTTCTACCAAGAAGCCCTTTCGCGTCGGCAGAGGATCAGGTTCCGGTAACGGAAAAACGGCCGGTAAGGGCCATAAGGGTCAGAACGCCCGCTCGGGCGGCGGCGTACGCCCGGGATTCCAGGGCGGTCAGCTCCCGCTTTACAGACAGCTTCCGAAGAGAGGCTTCCATAACAAGTTCGGCGTTCGTTATGCCATCGTGAACCTCTCGACCCTTGAGAAGTACTTTGAGGACGGTGCCGTCGTTGATTCGGCAGCTCTGCAGTCCTCGGGTCTCGTTGACAACGCACTCGACGGAATCAAGATTCTCGGCAGAGGCGAGATCACAAAGAAGCTCACCGTGAAAGCGGCAGTCTTTTCGGAAACCGCGAAGGGAAAGATAGAAGCAGCAGGTGGAAAGACCGAGGTGATTTGAAATGCTGCAAACGCTTAAGAATGCATGGAGAACACCCGATATCAGAAAGAAGATCGTCTTCGTTCTGTTTATCCTTCTTCTGTACCGTATCGGAACGGTCATCCCGGTCCCCTTCGTCGATGCAGGAAACTTTTCCAGCGCCTTTGGCGGAACCATTTTCGATTATATGAACACGCTCTCGGGCGGAGCACTCTCCACCGCGACGCTGTTCGCTCTCGGTATCTCCCCCTATATCACGTCGTCGATCGTGATCCAGCTCCTTTGCGTCGTTTTCCCGAACAAGCTCGGCTCGCTCGGCAAGGACGAGGCAGGTAAAAAGAAGCTGAACAATCTGACCCGTATCATCACCGTCGTTCTCGCTCTCATCTCGGCGATCGGCTATTACATGCTGCTTGCCACCGAGCGCGTTGACGCTGCCGGAAACTCCTACACCATGGTCGTTTCCTATGCGATCAAGGGCGGAACGAGCGACGGCACCTGGTTCCTGTACGCCGCGACCATCGTCGTTTGCTTCTGCGCTGGCGCCGCACTCATCATGTGGCTCGCCGAGAAGATCAACGAGAACGGTCTCGGAAACGGAATCTCGATCATCCTGTTTGCAAACATCGTCGGCACGACGGTCTCCTTCGCCATCCAGCTCGGCAAGATCGTGTATTACGCGTTCCTCGGTCAGAGCGAGATCGGCATGAAGGTGCTCTATACCTCGCTTGCCGTTCTGTTTGCACTCTTCATCGCCGCTGTGATTCTGGCTCTGACGGTTTTCGTCATCTTCATCACGGGCAGCGAGAGAAGAATCCCCGTGCAGTATGCAAAGCGCGTCGTCGGCCGCAAGATGATGGGCGGACAGTCGTCCAACCTGCCGATCAAGCTGAATATGACCGGTGTTATGCCGATCATCTTCGCAAGCTCGATCATCTCGCTTCCCACGACCATCATGACGCTTGCCGGAGCCAACACGAACGGCTTCTGGTACAACTTCTTTGCACCGAGCGGCATCTTCTATCCGATCGCGGAGTTTTTGCTCATCATCGGGTTCGCCTACTTCTATGTCAGCATCTCGTTCGATCCTGTCGAGGTTGCGAACAACCTGAAGAAGCAGGGCGGTATGATCCCCGGCATCCGTCAGGGACGTCCCACCTCCGACTTCATCAAGAAGATTCTGAACAAGGTCACCCTCATCGGTGCGCTCTTCCTCGGTGTGATCGCCATTCTTCCGATCATTGCAAGCCCGCTTTGCCTTGAGCCTCTGATCCGCTTCCTCATCGGCGATTACTTCGCCTCGATGGGAATGTCGGCTTACGTTTCTCAGCAGGCAGCAACGATGGCAAGCAGCTTCACGTTCGGCGGAACCTCTCTTCTCATCGTCGTCGGCGTTGCGATCGAGACCTTCCGTGAGCTCGAGGCACAGCTGACCATGCGGAACTACAAGGGCTTCCTTGGCAACTGATACGGAGAAAGAAAGTATGAAGATCATATTCCTCGGCGCCCCCGGCGCCGGAAAAGGCACACAGGCGGAGATCGTCTCCGAGCGGCTTGGGATCCCCACGATCTCGACCGGAGCGATCATCCGCGAGGCAATCAAATCGGGAACCGAAATGGGTCTGGCGGCAAGCCGCTACACCACGGAGGGCAAGCTGGTTCCGGATGAGGTCGTCATCGGCATCATCCGCGAGCGTCTGGCGAAGCCCGACTGCGAGGGGGGCTACATCCTTGACGGATTCCCCCGCACGGTTCCGCAGGCAGAGGCTCTGGACGGTATGGGCATCTCCCTTGACGCTGTCGTCAGCATCGAGGTGGCCGACGAAACGATCGCGCGCCGTATGAGCGGCAGACGCGTTTGCGATAAGTGCGGCGCATCCTACCATCTTGAGTTCATCCCCCCGAAGGACGGCAAGAATTGCGACAAGTGCGGCAACGAGCTGTCGATTCGTCGCGACGATGCCCCCGAGGTGGTTCTCGAGCGTCTTCGCGTCTATCATGAGACGACCGAGCCGCTCAAGGATTTCTATTCCGAGAAGGGCATCCTCAAGCTTGTTTACGGCTGTGAGAAGATCGAGGATACCACCAAGCTGACGTTTGAGGCGCTCGGCGTTTAAGAGACGATGGTCATCTTAAAGAACTCCGAGCAGCTCCGTCTGATGCGGCGTGCCGGGCGGATCACCGGGGAGGCGCTTTTGCGCGCACGGGATCTCATCCGCCCCGGCGTTACCACGCGGGAGATCGACCGCGCCATCCGCTCGTACATCGAGGGGCAGGGCGCTGTGCCGAGCTTCCTTGGGTATAACGGCTTTCCCGCGAGCGCCTGCATCAGCATCAACAGCGAGGTCATTCACGGCATCCCCTCAAGGCACCGAGTGCTGAGAGAGGGGGACATCGTAAAGGTTGACGTCGGCGCCATGATCGACGGATATCACGGAGACAGCGCGAGAACCTTCCCCGTCGGGCGGGTGAGCGAGGTCGCCGAGCGGCTGATTTGTGCAACGCGAGAGTCGTTTTACAAGGGGGTTTCCCTTGCCAGACCCGGAAACCGCATCGGGGATATCGGTGCGGCGGTCGAGGCAACGGCAAATCGCTACGGCTTTTCGACGGTGCGCGAGTTTGTCGGACATGGGATCGGCGAGCATCTGCACGAGTCTCCCGACGTCCCGAATTACGGAACGGCGGGTCGCGGATGCCGACTTTACGCGGGAATGACGGTCGCAATCGAGCCGATGGTCAACGTCGGTCAAAGCAAGGTCAAGGTGCTGGACGACGGCTGGACGGTCGTGACTGCCGACGGGAGCCTCTCTGCTCACTACGAGCATACCGTGGCGATCCTCGGCGACGAAACGATCCTTCTGACCGACGTCGGTGAATAAGAATGGAGGGATTCTTCTGTCTAAGGACGATTTGATCGTATTTGAGGACGGCGTGGTGGTCGAGGCACTTCCCAACGCCAACTTCAAGGTGAAGCTTCCGAACGGACATATCGTGAACGCGCATATCTCCGGAAAGCTTCGTATGAACTATATCCGCATTCTCCCGGGAGATACCGTGACCGTTGAGGTTTCGGTTTACGACCCGACCAAGGGCCGGATCACCTGGAGAAAAAAATAACGAAAGGAACGGTGTATCTCAGTGAAAGTTAAACCTTCCGTGAAAAAGATTTGCGAGAAGTGCAAAATCATTAAAAGAAAAGGCTGTGTCATGGTGATTTGTGAGAATCCCAAGCACAAGCAGAGACAGGGCTGATTATTTCACCCGAATTACAAGATAAGGAGAAAGAAGTATATGGCTCGTATTGCCGGTGTGGATATCCCCAATAACAAGCGCATCGAGATCGCGCTGACCTATATTTACGGGATCGGTCTCAAGAGCTCGCAGGATATTCTCGCGAAGACCAACATTAACCCCGACACCCGCGCGAAGGACCTGAGCGAGGCAGAGATTGCACTGCTTCGTGACGAGATCGAGGCAAGCTATCGCGTCGAGGGCGATCTCCGCCGTGAGGTCTCGATGAACATCAAAAACCTCGTTGAGATCAACTGCTATCGCGGAATCCGTCACAGAAAGGGTCTGCCTGTCAGAGGACAGCGCACCAAGACCAATGCCAGAACCAGAAAAGGTCCTGCCAAGACGATCGCGAATAAGAAGAAGTAAGGAGTGAGTGCAAAGATGGCAAAAGTATCTACGAAAAAGACCGTGAAAAAGCGCCGCGAGAAAAAGAACGTAGAAAAGGGCTGCGCACACATCCGTTCGACCTTCAACAATACCATCGTAACCATCACCGATATGACGGGTGCCACGATCTCGTGGGCAACCGCAGGTGAGATGGGCTTCAAGGGCTCGAGAAAGTCGACTCCCTACGCCGCACAGACTGCCGCAGAGCACGCTGCAAAGCTGGCGATGGATCAGGGCATGAAGACGGTCGAGGTGTTCGTCAAGGGACCCGGATCGGGACGTGAGGCAGCAATCCGCGCGCTTCAGACCGCAGGTCTTGACATCACTCTCATCAAGGACGTGACTCCCGTTCCTCATAACGGATGCCGTCCCCCCAAGCGTCGCCGCGTATAATCAGAGGAGGATAAGAAGAAATGGCAAGATATACTGGACCCAGCTGCAAGCTCTGCCGCAGAGAGGGCACGAAGCTTTTCCTGAAGGGGGATCGCTGCACCTCCGGTAAGTGCGCGTTCGACCACAGAAGCACGGCTCCCGGTCAGCACGGTGCCGCTCGCAAGAAGATCGGCGAGTACGGTATGCAGATGCGCGAGAAGCAGAAGACCAGACGCTACTACGGTATCCTTGAGAACCAGTTCCGTCTTTACTACAAGGCAGCAGAGAAGAAAGAGGGCATGACGGGTGAGAACCTGCTGATCCTTCTTGAGAGACGCCTTGACAACGCCGTTTACAGAATGGGTATGGCATCCAGCCGCAAGGAGGCCCGTCAGCTCGTTCTTCACGGACATTTCACCCTCAACGGTAAGAAGGCAACCATCCCCTCGATCCAGATCAAGCCGGGTGACGTCATCGCCGTTAAGGAGAGCAGCCGCGAGAAGGCAAAGCTGAAGGAGCTTGCAGAGAGCGCCGCATCGGCAGTGAAGCCGAAGTGGATCGAGTTCACTGAGAGCACGCTTTCTGCCAAGATCGTTGCAATGCCCGCAAGAGAGGATATCGACTTCGAGATCAACGAGCAGCTGATCGTCGAGCTTTATTCGAAGTAATCCCGCCTCAGCGACTGTCGCTTTGGGCGGCGTTCGCAGTGTTCCGTTTCGTCATATTCCAAAGACAAATTGAATGAGGAGGATCGTTACGCATGATTGATATCGAAATCGAAAAGCCGAATATTACCCCGTATGATCAGAATGAGAGCGGCAGCATGGGCGAGTTCGTCGTTGAGCCTCTTGAGAGAGGCTACGGCATCACGCTCGGTAATTCGCTTCGCAGAATTCTTCTCAGCTCGCTCGCGGGCTACGCCGCAACCAGCATCAAGATCGACGGCGTGCTGCACGAGATCTCGACCGTGGACGGAGTCAAGGAGGACGTACCCGAGATCGTCCTGAACGTCAAGGGCATCATCGCCAAGCTCCATACGACCGGTCCCAAGACCGTTATCATTGATAAGGTCGGTCCCTGCGCGGTAACGGCAGGCGACATCATCCCCGATGCAGACATCGAAATTCTGAACCCTTCCCAGCACCTCGCAACCGTAAGCGAGAACGCACGCTTCTATATGGAGCTGACCTTTGACTCGGGCCGCGGCTACGTGTCCCAGGACAAGAACAAGGCGGACTATATCGCACAGTCCGGCGGCGTCGGCGCCCCGCTCGGTATGATCTTCGTCGATTCGATCTTTACCCCCGTGTATAAGGTCGAGTATTCGGTCGAGAACACCCGAGTCGGCAACATCACCGACTTCGATAAGCTCACGCTCAAGGTAGAGACCAACGGTACTCTCACCGCCAAGGAAGCCGTTTCGCTTGCCGCCAAGATTCTCAACGAGCATCTCAGCCTCTTCGTCGAGATGTCCGACGCCGCCAAGAGCGCCGACATCATGATCGAGCGTGAGGAGGTCAAGAAGGAAAAGGTACTCGAGATGACTATTGAGGAGCTTGACCTGTCGGTTCGTAGCTTCAACTGCCTGAAGCGTGCCGGCATTGACACGGTTGAGGATCTGATCAACCGCACCGAGGAGGATATGATCAAGGTCAGAAACCTCGGAAGAAAGTCGCTTGAAGAAGTGATTCAGAAGCTGCACTCGCTTGGTCTTGACCTGAAACGGGTCGAGGACTGAGCCACCAAATGACAGGAGGTTAACAAAATGCCCGGAACCAGAAAGCTCGGCAGAAAGACTGCGCACCGTATGTCGATGCTCCGCGGACTCGTGACCTACCTTCTCGAGAACGAGAAGCTGGAGACGACCTATACGCGAGCAAAGGAAATCAGCGCACTTGCCGAAAAGATGATCACCCTCGCCAAGACCGGTGAGGATAACCTTGCCGCATACCGTACCGCGCTCAGCTTTATCACCAAGAAGGAAGTCGCAAGAAAGCTCTTCCACACCCTCGGTGCTCGCTACGCGAACGTAACCGGCGGTTACACCCAGATCTATAAGCTCGGCCCGCGCCGCGGAGACGGTGCTGAAATGGCACTCATCCGCCTGACGCCCGCCGCCGCTCCCGCAGAGGAGAAGTAATCTTAGCGTGTTCTCCCGAGTGGAGAACACGCTAAAACGATGTTTGCCCCTTGGGCAAGTGATGTTGCCTTTGGCAGTGATGTTCACTCTGCGTGAATGATGTTGTGCCTTCGGCACAGTGGACAAACATCACATCATTGCGAGCTTTTGCGAGCAACATCATTATGCGGAGCATAACATCACTTTTGCGTCAGCAAAAACATCACAAGCAGAAAAAGAGAGAACGTTTCGGCTATAAACCGATCTGTTCTCTCTTTTCTGCTTGTATAGGGGGGCTTTAGCCCTTTTGCATTTGAACGGTCAAATGCGATGCTCGCACTTAGCGGTATTTTTCAAATTTTTCGCTAAGAACATCACCCGTTTGGTGGAAGAGCTTGATTTATTTTTGTTGCAAAGACGGTAGGGAGCCGGAAGGTTGGAGGCGGGAAAAAGGTGAAAGGAAACAGGGGGGAGGGGGAACAAAGAGCATATCAGGCAGAATCCAAAACCGGAACACCGATTCCCTTTTGACACGATTCGGCAGGTGCGGCGTAGGGTTTACGGGTCAGGACGACGGCTTTACTCCAAAACAAAAAGCTTGAAGGCATTTTGATATCATGATATCATGATATCAAAATGCAAAGGCGAGGGGGAAAAGAGGGAAGAGGGAAGAGGGAAGAGGGAAGAGGGCAGAGTGAAGTGGAAGAGTGAAGAGCGAAGAGTGAAGTGGAAAAGTGAAGATCGAAGAGGGAAGAGTGAAGTGGAAGAGTGAAGAGTGAAGAGTGAAGTGGAAGAGTGACGAGCGAAGAGGAAAAGTGAAGAGTGAAGAGTGAAGAGCGAAGAGTGAAGTGGAAGAGTGAAGAGCGAAGAGTGAAGAGGAAAAGTGAAGATCGAAGAGGGAAGAGTGAAGTGGAAGAGCGAAGAGTGAAGAGCGAAGAGTGAAGAGTGAAGAGGAAAAGTGAAGAGCGAAGAGGGCAGAGTGAAGAGGGCAGAGTGAAGAGGGCAGAGTGAAGTGGAAGAGGGAGGTGGAAGAGGGAGGTGAGGATTTGAGCAAAAAACTTCGATTTTTCTTGACATTTTCGCACGGCGGTACTATAATAAGGTATCATCTGCTCAAGTTTGCTTCCTTGGGCGAAGAATCCTTAAAAATTCAGGAGGACGATACCAAAATGACTCGCTTTGACATTCGACGCTTAACCGTGCTTTCGCTGCTTTCGGCGCTGATCGTGGCGCTTGGCATCATTTGCAGCTTCGTGCGCTTCGGTCCTGTTCAAATCACGCTTGCCCTGACGCCGATCATCATCGGCGCGGCGCTTTACGGCGTGGGCGCCGGTACGGTGCTCGGATTCGTGTTCGGGCTTGTGACCCTCGTGACGGGACTGCTTGGCTGGGACGGCGGCTTCGTTCTTACGCTCCTTGGCTATGGCGACAGCATCTGGTTTGCGATCGCGACGGTTCTGCTTTGCTTTGGCAAGGCAGTTCTCGCCGGCTACGTCGGTGCGCTCGTCTACCGCTTGTTTGAAGGGCGGAGTCGGCTCGGAGCCGTTATCGGCTCGGGGATCGCCGCTCCGATTATCAACACCGGCGTTTTTGCGCTCGGGATGCTGACCGCGTTCCGCACACTTCTCGGGGAGCTTTCGGGCGGAGCGGATGCCGTCAAGTTCCTTTTCGTCGGCATGATCGGCATCAATTTTCTCGTTGAGCTTGGGGTTAATCTCGTGCTTGCCGCCGTTGTCACGCGCGTCATCGAGATCGGCTCAAAAATGGGCGCGAGGAGATAAGCTGCAAGCGCTTCCCTTGAAACGGGGCTTGAAGTGTCAAGCAGGCAAGCAAAAGAAAGGGAGAAACGATGTCGGAGAAAAGACTGAAGCATATCACGCTTTCGGGGGTTCTGACGGCGCTGGTGTTCGTCGTGACCGCCTATCTGCACATTCCCACTGCCAACGGATATATCCACGTCGGGGACGGCTTCATCTACCTTGCTGCCTGCCTGCTTCCTCTGCCGTATGCGATCGCGGTCGGCTCGGGCGGCGCGCTTTTGGCGGATGTTTTAACGGGGTACGCCGTCTGGGCGCCGGGCTCTGTCGTGATCAAGGCGCTCTCGGCCATGCTCTTTTTCGGCAGGCGCCGCCGCGTGATCTGCTTGCGCCATTGTCTTGCGCTGATCCCGTCGGCGCTTGTGACGGCAGGGGGGTATTATCTTTACGAGGCGCTCCTTTACGGAAACCTCATCGCGCCGCTCGCGGGGATTCCCGCCTCGCTTTTGCAAGCGGGCGCAAGCGCGGCGGTCTTTGTCCTTTTGGGGCTTTCGGTCGATCGGATGCGCGGAAATTCGAAATTAAAGTGAGGGGTTTCGCATGATGACGGTGACTTACGCCGCGGGATCGGCGATCTATGTGAATATGACCAACCGCTGTCCCTGCGCCTGCACCTTCTGCATACGGCAGGGGAGAGAGGGCGTCTTTCGGTCAAGCTCGCTCTGGCTTGATCGCGAGCCGACCGTCCTTGAGGTCTGCCAAAGCCTTGACGGGTGGGATCTCACTGCCTATCGAGAGGTCGTTTTCTGCGGCTTTGGCGAGCCGACCGAGCGCCTGGACGATCTGCTCGAGGTGGCAAGGCACCTGCGCGAGGTGAGCGATATTCGGATCCGCCTGAATACCAACGGGCTTTCTGATCTGATCGCGGGCGAGCCGACGGCAAGGCGCCTTGAGGGCCTCATTGACACCGTTTCGGTCAGCCTCAACCACGCGAGCCGAGAGGATTACCTTCGGGTCGTGCGCCCGCGCTTCGGGGCAGAGTCCTACGACGCCATGCTAAGCTTTACCCGCGACTGCACCGCGTTCGTTCCCCGCGTCGTCATGACCGTCGTTGACGGCGTGACCTCAAAGGACGAGCAGGCGCGATGCCGCGCGATTGCCGAGTCGCTCGGCGCAACCCTTCGCGTCAGAGAGTACGCTTGACAAGACCGTGTCTTGTCAAATCACGGTGAAGCCGTCGCAGACGGCACAAAATCAATGCACGGCATTGGATGGCATCAAGCCGCAGAGGATTGCCATACGCCTTACGGCGATTCCGTACCAAGCCTGCGGCCTTGGATAAAAAAGCAGTGTTTTTTTCGTGATGCTCTTATCGGAGAATTTTTAAATTTTCACTAAGTGCGAGCATCGCATTTGACCCGTCAAATGCAGATTGGCTAAGCCCAAACCCGTATACAAGCAGAAAAGAGCAAGAGTACAAGGAGAAAATCCTTATATTCTTGCTCTGTTTTATCGATGAATTGATGCTGACGCATCATGAATTGGCTTCGCCATGAATTCCCGCTTCGCTCCGTGAATTGAATTGCAACCAATGTGCCTTGGGGCACAATTCATGCCGCAGGCAATTCACGAAAGCAAGGCTTTCAATTCACGCAACCGTAAGGTTGCAATTCATTGTGTGTTCCCCGTTAAGAATAACACGCATTTGCGAGCCGTTGCTTTTTTGATAGGAATTTGCCCCCACACAAATCTCTTCACCGGAACCTGATGATAACGCTACCGCGGTGGTAATTTTAAGCAATCAATCTCCGTATTCAAGGTCTTTTACAAGTTCGATCAAAGGTTTTCCGTCAATCTTATAATTGCGGAGCAAGTCATCGAAGTTATCGTAATTACCAAGTACTTCTCCATAACCATATACTTGAACGGACTTTCCGTATGGCTCTAAAAGAACGCCTTTTCCCTTGTAATTTCGTATTTGAATGAACATGGAAATCGCCTACGGCGAAAATTCTTCGCCGCGCGCCTTGAGAGCAAGCTTTCAGATCGCTTTGGCTCGAAACCGAACCTACGCGCACTTTGTGCGCTATGCTCGAAGTACCGAGCAAAACAAAGAAAAAAGGGCTCAGAAGAGCCCTTTTTTCTTTGGCCTACCCGATAGGATTCGAACCTACGACCTTCAGAGTCGGAGTCTGACGCGCTATCCAGCTGTGCCACGGGTAGAAATTATGGTATTTTGGGAAGGCGGTGGCTTTTTTCGGGCTTTTTTCAGCCGCCTTTCCTTCGCTTGCCTGAATATTTTACCATCTTTTTCGGTATATGTCAATAGCAAAAAATGAAGGAAAAAGAGGGTTATCCTCTTTTCCCTTCAAAAAAGGTATTTTTGTTTTATGATAAGAGGCAGTGCGTTTTCGG
>JAZNFP010000036.1:0-18779 GCA_045576095.1 Eubacteriales bacterium | reverse complement strand
AGTGCCGGATGCAAACGAAAAGAGCCTGCTTCCTTTCGGCATAACCGAACGAAAAACAAAGAAAAACAGGTGCTGCGCGTAAGGCGCAGCACCTGTTTTCTTTACGTATCCTGTTTTTTAAGGTGGAAAACCTTCGGGTTTTCTCCTTTTTATCCTTTTTCGTTCGGTTATGCCGAAATCAAGCAGCCCAAAAAGGACCTCGCACTAAGAATTCGGCGTTTTTGCTTTTTTCAATCTCAAAAGCGATGATAACGCCCCAATTCTTAGTGACTCAGCCCCTTCGTTTATCAAAGTGTTACCGTTTCCTTTTCGGACACTGTGTAACGATGTATGCCGGCAAAATCGGAGATCATGATGCAGCCGGTGGGACAGCCCTCGGCGCACCTGTCGCACTTGATGCACTTGCTGTAATCGATGCGAGCGAGGTTTTCACAGACGACGATCGCTCCCGTCGGGCAATTCTTCTCACACTTGCGGCAGCCGATGCAGCCGTGCGAGCAGGCAGCGCGCGTGGCGGCGCCCTTATCGGTGCTTGAGCAGGTGACGAGCACACGCTCTACGTCGGGCATCAGCGTGATCAGATGATGCGGACAGGCGCGGGTACAGATTCCGCATCCCGTACACTTTCGCGTATCCACCAGTGCGATGCCGTTTTGGATGCAGATGGCACCGTTTGGGCAAGCGGCGGCGCAGTCGCCAAATCCGATGCAGCCGTGCTTGCATTTTCCGGCACCGCCGTACACCATAGCGGCGGCGGCACAGGTTTTGATCCCGTGATACTCGGCGCGCGGACCGGTTTCCTTACAGTCACCGCCGCAATGAATGACGGCAACCTGCTCGATCACGTCGGCAAACGCAACGCCAAGAAGGCTTGAAATCTCCCTTGAGGTGACGTCGGCACCCGGGATACAGAGGTTGGTTTTGGGTTCTTCCCCACTCGCGAGCGCCTTCGCGTATCCGTCACAGCCCGTATATCCGCAGGCGCCGCAGTTAGCGCCCGGAAGGGCGGCACGGAGCTTTGCCTCGGTCTCGTCCACCGAAACCGACATATACCTGGCGGCAATCACGAGTCCGATGGCGCAAAGAATGCCGATGCCGAAGACGACGGCAACAGCAATCAAAATGGCTTCGATCATAAATCAGCTTCCTTTCTTCGTTATCCGCACTTATGCACCGAACAAGCCGTTTGCAACACCCGAAAAGCCGACAAGAGACAGCGCGACGATCGAAGCGGCAACCAGCGTAATCGGAAGCCCCTTGAAGCACTCGGGGGGATCAGCATCGATAAGACGCGAGCGAACACCCGCAAAGAGGACCATCGCAAGCAAAAATCCAAGTCCGCAGCCAAGCGAGCTGACCATTGACTCGGCAAAGCCGTATCCGTCCTTGACGTTCTGCAGTGCCACACCGAGAACGGCACAGTTGGTGGTAATCAGCGGCAGATAGATGCCGAGCGAGGCGTGCAGAGCGGGGATATAGCGTTTCAGAACGATCTCTACGAGCTGTACGAGCGAGGCGATCACCAAAATAAAGACGATGGTTTGCAGATACTGAAGATCAAAGCGCTCGAGCAGATAGGTCTGAACAGGCCAGGTCACGGCGGTGGAAAGCAGCATGACGAAGGTAACCGCAACACCCATGCCGGTTGCCTGACCGAGCTTTTTCGATACACCGAGGAAGGGGCAGATGCCGAGGAAGCGCGTCAGAACGTAGTTGTTGACGAGCACCGAGGTCATCAGAATCATCAAAAAATGCGTCATTACTCACTTACCTCCCCATTGATTTCTGCCGACTCACAGGAGTCCTTTCCGCAAAGCGCGGCAGAGGGGCATCCGGTACAGGAAAAGCTCTTCCTTTTGGGTGCCGCGCCCTTTGAGAGCTTGTTGACAAGCGCGATCATGCACCCGAACACGAAAAATCCTCCGGGGGATCGGGTCAGGATCGGAATGCGATAGTCATAAAGGAAGGGAATCTTGATATTGCAGAAGGTTCCGGCGCCAAGCACCTCGCGCACGAAGGACATCGCAAAGAGCGCAAGGGTGAAGCCGACGCCCATGCCGATGGCATCGACTGCCGAATCAAGCACCCTGTTCTTCGAGGCGTACATCTCCGCTCTGCCGAGAATAATGCAATTGACGACGATGAGAGACAGGAAGATACCAAGCGAGTTGTAAAGCGAGGGGACGAAGGCGTGCATCAAAAGCTCAACCGCCGTCACAAATCCCGCAATCAGAACGATATAGCACGGAATCCGCACCTGGTCGGGAATGACCTTACGAAGCGCCGAGATCGCCATATTGGAGCAGAGGAGAACGAGCGTCGCGGCGATCCCCATGCCGACAGCGTTCGGAATTGAGGTCGTGGTCGCGAGGGTTGGACAGGTTCCGAGCACAAGAACCAGAACGGGATTCTCTCGGATGATCCCCTTCAAAAGATTGCTAAGCTGCTTCATACGCCGCCCTCCTTGTATGCCTCGAATACTGTCGCAAGGTCATGTGCGAGATCAAATTCGCCCGTGACCGTTCCGACGGTGGAAATGGCAGAGGTCTCTACCGTCACGCCGTTGGCGTCGACCGAAACCGCATAGATCCGAGCGCCCTCTGCATAGCTCGATTGCATCAGGAAGACGAAAGCGACGTCGGGATCTCCATCAATGCGGTAAGCTCCGACAAACGAGTCGGGTGCATTCTCAGCCCGATCGAGCCGGGTTGCATTTCCCGTCGTCAGAATCCCCACCTTCGTGGCGTAATACCCCGACAAAAGCTGCTCGTAATTCGGCGTTACGGCAGCGACGGCACAGCTGAGCTGCTCGGCGCTCAGCACGACCGTCTCGCCGTCAAGGTTCTTTGCCGTATAAAGTCCGAGATAGCTGTTCAGACCGATGATGACGGTTTCGGCCCCCTCACCGACCACAACGGCGTAACCGGTCGAGTTCTTGGCGCGGTGAGCGCTCTTGACCGATGCGGGTGTGCCTGCGGGAAGCGAAACCGAGGCAAAGCCGATCTTGGAGTTCATGTCGGGCAGAACCTCGTAAATCAGGCGCGCGAGCTTTTGCTCGTCGCTCTCCTCAAACTCGGCAACGGCATTGAAGGCGGCAAAGGCGTCGGCAACGCCGTCGATAAAGCCGCTTGACGAAACCGTTGCACCGCTGATCGTTCCGACGCCGTCCGGCGAATCAAGTCCGACGAAGGTACCGAGAAAGTCCTTTCCCGCAACCTTGTCGCCGATGCCTGCGGTTTCTCCGCTGACGTCGGTCACGCTGATCTTGATAATTGAGCGAGTCGTATCGATTCCGATCACGAAGCCGATCGGATTTGCAGAGCCGCTATAACCGGGGGCTTGCACGACGAAGGCATAGCCGCTTCCGCCTGTGTCACGGTAGATCTCCTTAACCGTTACGGGAACCTCGGCGGTCAGAGCAACCGCTTCCAGCTCGGCGGCATCGGGAAGCACCTCGCGGATTGCCTTTTCCTCTTCGCCCTTTGCCTGCTCTGCGATGATTGGTGCCGTAATATAATTGACGGTTGCAAGAAGCGCGGCGATTACAAGACAGATTCCACCGAGAACCGCAACGCATCTAATCATCTGATTTTTCATTTCGAAGCACCTCCCTTTACTCTGCGAGCCTTCCCAAAGGGGCGGCGGCGAGTGAGTCGGTCGATGTAGGGAGTCAGAATGTTCATCATCAAAATGGCGTACGAAACACCCTCGGCACCGCCGAAGAAGCGGATCAGCACCGTAATGGCACCGCAGCCAACACCGTAAATCAGCTTCCCGAGATAGGACGAGGGCGAGGTGACGTAATCGGTTGCCATGAAAACGGCGCCGAGGAGAAGTCCGCCCGACAGAAGCTGGAACAGCACGTCCTCTCCCCCGACGAGCGAGAGCAGTGCCACACTTCCGACAAAGGAAACGGGGATATGCCAGGTGATCACGCGGCGAACCAGGAGATAGACGAGTCCGAGCAGCAGCGCAAGCGCCGAGGTCTCGCCGATCGAGCCGGCGTGCTTCCCGAGAAACAGCGTCAGATAGGAGGCTTCATTTCCGCCGCCGAGCGCCGTACCGAGCGGAGTTGCCGAGCTGACGAGATCCCAGATGCCGTCGCGGACGGCAAAGCCGTTCATCGAGGCGGCGAAGGAGATCAGAAGCACGATCCGTGCGACGATGGCGGGATTGGCAAAGTTCCGTCCGATGCCGCCGAAAAGCTGCTTCACGACGACGATCGCAACGAAAGCACCGAGCACCGCCTGCCAGATCGGAAGCGTGGCGGGCAGGTTCAGAGCGAGGAGCAGTCCCGTTACGGCGGCGGAAAGATCCGAGACGGTGTTTTTTCTGTGAAGCAGACGCCCATAGAGAAGCTCAAAGAGGATTGCCGAGCCGACGGTCACTGCCATGAGAAGCAGAGCGCGAAGCCCGAAGAAAAGGACGGCGGCGACGCTTGCAGGGGCAAGCGCGATCAGAACGTCGCGCATCAGAGAACGGGTGTCTCTCCCTGTGGCGATATGCGGAGAGCCGGAAACGATCAGTTGGCTGTTCATCTCACTTTCCTCCCTTCGATACGGCATTTTTCAAAATTGATTTTCCGAGTCGGTTCTGCTCAACGAGCGGACGGCGCGCGGGACAGGTGTACGAGCAGCAGCCGCATTCCATGCACAGCCCGACCGACAGCTCGGAAAGAGCCTCGGCGTCCTTATGCTTGACTGCGGAGGCGATTGCATAGGGGGTCAGCGAGACGGGACAGGCATCGGCACATTTGCCGCAGCGGATGCACTCGGTCGGCTCGGGAAGAAGGGCATCCTCGGCGAGCGCGATGATCGCGTTGGTGTTCTTGAGAACGGGATAGGAAAGATCGGGGACGGTTACACCCATCATCGGACCGCCGTACAGAACCTTGCGCGGCTCGCTTGAAAAACCGCCGCTGAACTCGATTACCTCGCCGATCGGCGTTCCGATCGGGCAAATCAGGTTCTTCGGCTCGCGGATCGCCGTACCGTCAACCGTTACGGTCTTTGAAACGAGCGGCATCCCCGTTTTGATGAACTCCATCAGCTTATAGAGCGTCGTGCAGTTCAAAACGATCGCACCGACGTCAAGCGGAAGCTTCCCTTCCCCGATGATCCGCCCGATGCAGTTGTATACGAGAACCTTCTCGCCGCCCTGGGGATAGATCGAAGGAAGCACCTTAACCGATGCACGGGGATTTCCGCTAAGCGCCTTTTGAAGCGCGGAAATCGCCTCGGGCTTGTTCTTTTCAATGCCGAATACCACGTCGGCTCCGTAGATGCGCGAAAGAAGCGCCGCACCCTCGGCAAGGAGAGCGGCACCCTCGATCATCGTTCGGGTATCCGAGGTGATATACGGCTCGCACTCGGCACCGTTAATCACGACGTGCGACACCCTCTCGGGCTGAGCTGCAAGCTTCACCGCAGTCGGAAAGCCCGCTCCGCCAAGGCCGACGAGCCCTGCGTCTCGTGCGGCATCCGAGAGCTCCGAGGGAGTATTCACCTCACGCGGAGAGAGCCCCTCAACGGGAGTCATCAGTCCGTCGCTCTCAATCACGATCGTCTCAACGGTTCTTCCGAGCGAATCGGTCATCGTATCCAGCCGTTTGACCTTTCCCGAAACCGATGCAAAGACCGACGCGCTGACAAAGCCGCCTGCCTCGGCAATTCTCTGCCCGACGGCAACCGAATCGCCTGCCTTTACGATCGGCTTTGCGGGAGCGCCGATATGCATCGACGTCGGCAGAACCACGACCGACGGCGGCGGCATCGTGATCGCCGAAAGTCGCTCCGTGGATTTCCGATGCGCAAGCCTGACCCCGCGCAATTTTTTCTGAAGCTTCACGGTCATCCTCCTGTACCCGTATTCGTTACGTATTACACATGAACATATTGCACATGATACAAAATTTTTTCTTCATAAATTATAGCACTCTCAACGAAGTTTGTCAACAGAAATCCTGCTGAAAATCTTTACCGCAGGCATCAAAAAATGACAAGGCCGCCCCCGACCGAGCAGATCGGAAGCAGCCTATGCGCTCTTAACGGAAGCGACGAAGCCTGAGTGCGTTGAAAACGACAAAGAGCGAGGAAAAGGACATCGCCAAAGCCGCCATCCAAGGAACGAGCGTCACGCCCATAGGGGAAAGCACGCCTGCTGCAATCGGAATACAGATCGCGTTGTAAACGAGCGCCCAGAAAAGGTTTTGCTTGACGTTCCGTAAGGTTGCCCTGCCAAGCCGAAGCGCGGAAACGGCATCGGAAAGACGTGAGCGGCGGAGCACCACGTCTGCCGAGGAAATTGCAACGTCAGTGCCCGCGCCGATTGCAATCCCCACCTCGGCGTTCAAAAGCGCCTCGGCGTCGTTGATGCCGTCGCCGATCATAGCAACGGAGAAAAGAGTCGTCAGACGGCGAACGTGAGCCGCCTTTTGATTTGGCAAAAGCCCTGCAAAAAGCTCGTCGCAGGAAAGCTCCTCGGCAACCCTTCTTGCCGTATGCTCATGATCCCCCGTTAACATCACGGTCCGTACACCCATCCCCCGAAGCTGCTCGACCGCAGCTCCGGCATCCGAACGGATGCTGTCTCCGACACCGACGATCCCAAGGAGCTGCTCCCCCATCGAAAAATAGACGGGAGTGGCACCCATTGAAAGGATTCGCCCGGCTTCTTCCGAAAGCGAGTCAAGCGTAAGCTCCATATCGTCTTGAAGCAGGGCCGCATTTCCCGCAAAGCAATGAACGCCGTCAAGCTTACCGTAGAGTCCTTTCCCCGGAATGGTAGAAAAGCCATCCAGGGGAAGATCGGGGGTGCCTTGAAAATAATCTGTAATAGCCTTAGCAATCGGATGCCCCGAACGAGACTCGAGCGCATACGCAACCGTTGCCAAGCGCTCGAGCGACACCCCGGGTGCGGTCGCCACGTGCGATACGGTCATCTTCCCCTCGGTAAGCGTTCCCGTCTTATCAACGGCAACGCAATCAACTCGCCCGAGGGCTTCAAGCGCGGCTGCGGATTTGACGAGGATTCCAAGCTCGGCGCCCCGTCCCGTTGCGGTCATGATCGCCGTCGGAGTTGCAAGTCCGAGCGCGCAGGGGCAAGAGATCACAAGCACGCTGACAGCGTGCAAAAGCGCCGCCCCGGCGCCGTCGGCGAAAAGCCAGACGGCGAAGGTCAAAAGCGCGATCAAAACGACGGTGGGAACGAATACCGCGCTGACGCGGTCGGCAAGCCTTGCGATCGGCGCCTTTCCTGCCGCCGCCTCGCGAACCATGCGAAGGGTGGCGGAAAGAGAGGTATCCTCTCCCACGCGTTCGGCGCGCATGCGAAGCGAGCCGTCGTACACGATTGAGCCCGAGGCAAGCGGATCCCCCACCGATTTCTCAAGAGGCAGGCTCTCGCCCGTCAGATGCGACTCGTCAATGCTGCCAAAGCCCTGTATAACGACACCGTCGGCGGCAATACGGTCGCCCGTTCGAAGAAGCACGGTATCCCCCACCGCGAGCTCACTTGCAGAGAGATCAACGGCAGCTCCGTCGCGCCAAACGGTCACGCGATCAGGGACAAGCCTTGCCAAAGCCCGAAGCGCCGAAAGGGTTTTCCCCTTCGCCCGCCCCTCCAGCGTTTTTCCGACGAGAACGAGCGTCAGAATCATTGCCGAAGCCTCGAAATACACCTGCATGGCGATCCGCTGTGCCACCTCTTCTCCGAGCACAACTGCGCACGCCAGAAGAACAATTCCGTGAAGAAGCGCCGCACCCGATCCGAGCATCACGAGCGAATCCATATTGGGATTTCTACGGATAAGTGCCAAAAACCCCCCCTTAAAGTACCGATAATTCAAGCAGGCAACCGAAGCTGCAAGCAGCAGCTGTGCAAAAAGATATACGTAGGGAGCATGGTGAGGCTCAAGATAATGCGGCAAGGGCATACCGAGCATATGCCCCATAGAAAGATAAAAGAGAGGCAATGTCAAAAGCACCGAGAGCAGCAAGCGGACTCTCAAGGGACGATCGCTTCCCGTCTCGGGGGTTTTCCACGTCTCGGGGTGCAAAAGCACCGCCGCATCGAAGCCCGCGCGCGCAACGGCGGCGATGATCTCGCCGTCCGAAACCCGCTCCTCATCGTAAAAGACCGTCATGCCGTCTGTCAAAAGACTGACCGAAACCGTCTCAACGCCGCCCACCGACCGAACGGCGTTCTCAACGTGCGCCGCACAAGACGCACAGACCATTCCCTTAACCTCAAATTCCCGTTTCATGCTTTCCTCTCATTCCGTTAGCCTTCCCCCCGAGTGTTCAAATTGAACCGAGCGCTTGCTTTTTCTCTTCTCATCGTGTATAATTATAACACACACCGAACGCATTTGCAACCGATTCATCTACCGTTCAAGAGGGTCTGTAAAGGATGCACCGTCCGATACGACCTCATTCCTACGCAGGAGGATTTTTATGGACAGTCTTCTCCTGCTCGCCGAGCTTTCGCAGTTTGACGAGCCGACGTTATCGAAGATCGCAAAAGGCCTGCCGGACGATCGCCGTGATCGCGCGAACCGCGCAAAAAATCCGATTGCAAGGGCATCGGAAATCCTTGCCTATGCTCTGCTCGCCTACGGGGTCAAGCAGCTTCTCCCCGAAGAGTCGATGCCGACCGTCGCCTACGGTGAATTCGGCAAGCCCTATTTCCCCGAGCACAGCCTTGCCTTCAGTATCACGCACAGCAGGCATGCGGTCGCCGTTCTGCTTTCAAAAGCCTTCGGCGAGGTCGGGATCGACCTTGAGGAAATCCGGCCGCTGCGAGAGGCGCTCGTGCAAAGAATCGCCGGTCAATCGGAGCTTTGCGAAATTCACTCCGATGCCGATGCGATTGCGCTCTGGACGAAAAAGGAGGCTTTTGCAAAGCGCGAGGGGAAAGGGCTCCGCGGCGATCTCCGAGAGATCCCGACCGATGACACCCGCACCGTTTTCCTCGCCTCGGGGGAGACTCGTTTCGTGCTTTCGGTATCTCCCGTAGCCGCGCTGACAAGGGAAACTCGGCAAACCGTTCTCTCGCCCTCGGAGCTACTGAACGGTCTTTGCGGCTGTTAAGGCAAGCAGAAAGGACCGCCTCAAACGCAACGCATTTCAGGCAGTCCCAAAGCAATCCTAATCCGAGCCTTCGGCGTTCTCCCCCTCTGTGAGCGCAAGCGGCACGCCGTCGAGCACCGCCTCGACAAGGCGGTCGGATGCATAGCGAAGCTTGAGCGAAAAGAAGGGACGGTCCTCGATAAGCAGTCTGAGAAAGATCCGATCGCCCTCCCAGATTGTCAGGGCATACAGGCGGTCGCACTCGATCCACGCAAGCTCTCCCTCGTCACAGCTACCGAGCTCCCCCGACCAGTCGCTGACGGTATAAAGGAACATATACTCGTCGGGATCGCGGTCCGAGACGAAGGTGACGATGCCGCGGAAACGGAAGGACCGCACCGAGAGTCCGGTTTCCTCAAGCACCTCGCGGCGCATACAGTCCTCGGGGCTTTCCCCCGTCTCCAGCTTACCGCCGACGCCGATCCATTTATCGCGATTGACGTCGTTTTTCTTTTTGGTACGGTGAAGCATCAGGTACTTCCCCTCTCGCTCAAGATAAACGAGCGTCGTCAACCGAACGTCCATTACGAAAGCGGATTGCCGTTTGCGTCAAAGAGCGGAAGGGGCGCGAGCACGCGGATATCCTCGCGCTCGATCGCATCTCCCTCGGCGAGAACTGCCATTTTCCCGACGATGCGTCCGCCGGCGCTCTCAACGAGCTGCTCAAGCGCCGTGAGCGATGCGCCCGTGCTGATGACGTCGTCCACGATGAGAACGCGCTTGCCCGAAAGATATTTTGCATCGTCGCCGTCAAGATACAGCGCTTGGTTTGCGGCGGTCGTGATCGACTTGACCTCGTAACGGATCACGTTCCGCATATAAAGCTTCGGGGATTTGCGAGCGAGGATGTAGCGATTGCGCCCCGAAAGACGCGTCATCTCGTAAACGAGCGGAATTCCCTTTGACTCAGCGGTAATCATGACGTCAAACTCGGGGGCGAGCTTCAGAAGCTCGCGCGCCGAAACCTCGGTCAGCTCAACGTCGCCGAACATAACGAACGCGGCGATCTGAAGCTGATCGTTTAGAGGGCAGAGCGGCAGATCACGCTCGATCTCTGCAATTTTCAGCTTATAAACCATGGCAAGCACCTTCCTTTTCGGTTCTGCCGCCCAAAGCGGCATCCTGATTTTTTCCAAATTAAGTATACATCATTCCGTCTGTAATTGCAAGAGCAAATTTTCTGTTTTTCGACCTCTTGCAAAATTGGCCGACAGAGCAATCAAAAAGGGAGCGAGGCTGCCGACGGTCTTCACCGAAGCAGCTTCGCTCCCCTTGCTTTTACGACGGATGGGCTACGAATTCCCGTTTTTCTTTCCGTCAATTGCTATTGCGATGGCGGCGGCACCGAGAAGGAATGCCGCGACGGCGCCGAGCTTGATGAGATCGTGCCGTCCCTCGGTAACGACGGTGGAGGTATAAATCGGCTCAAGATCGTTTCGGTCGGCATAAAGCTCACATCTCGTCTCGACGCGTCTTGACAGAGTGGGGCGCATCCATTTCAGCTTCTTCATATTCGCTTGCTCCTTTCGCTTGATGGGTTAAAGAGTTAGAGTGAGTGCGTGGATGGGATAACCCTTCTCGGAGAAATTCCGCTCGTATTCGGTCATGACGTTCTCCGCGTTTGCCTCGCTCTGATGCAGATCGCGCGTGACAAACTCCGGGGTTTTACCCATGGCGGCAAGCTCCTCGAGGGTAAAATCAAAGAGTCCGACGTTATCGGTCTTAAAGCAAAGGCGTCCGCCCTTTTTGAGGAGTCGGAAATAGGTCTCCAAAAAGCCCCTGTGGGTAAGGCGGCGCTTGGCATAGCCCTTTTTCGGCCAGGGATCACTGAAGTTCAGATAGATTGCATCAAGCGAAGCGTCTGCGAACCATGCCGAAAGGTTCGCCGCATCGGCGATGGCAAAGCGGAGATTGTCGGGGCGGCCGTCCCCTGCGACGGCTGCCTTCTCAACGGCAACGACCATGACGTTCGAAACGCGCTCAAAGGCAATCAGACGGGCATCGGGATGCTTCTGTGCCATACCGACGGCAAAATCGCCCTTTCCGCATCCGATCTCAAGCCAAAGCGGCGCGACGTCCCCGGCGAAAACGTCGGCGGATGAGGCGATTGGGGCGCTCGGGATCTCAAGCAAAAGATGCCCACAGGCGGCAAGTCGCTCGTCTCGATGCTTTTTGTTACGCATTCTCATAGGTGAAGTCCTCTTTTAACGTCAGATTCTACTTACCGATATTCTATCACGGACGAAACCGAAAGTCAAGATTTTCACGCTCGTTCTTATGGTTTGATTTTTCAAAAAATCTATACAAAAATCGCAATTTCGATTGATACGAGGGCGATTCGTTGCTATAATGGCTCTTGTAAATCGGGTTTTACCATCCGATATCAAGGGAAAGAAGGAAGCAACTATGTTCCGTTACGAAACGCATCTGCACACCGCACCCGTCAGCCGATGTGCTAAGGCAAGCGTCGAAAGAACCCTTGCCTTCTACAAGCGCCTTGGATATGCGGGCGTTTTTATCACGAATCACTTCATTGACGGAAATATCAATATCGACAGAACGCTTCCCTACACCGAGAGACATGCCTTTTATCGCTCGGATTACGACAAAGCGCTCTTGCTCGGCAATGAGCTTAAAATTTCGGTCTTCTTCGGCGTCGAGATGACCTACGACGGAACCGATTTTCTCGTCTATGGACTTCCCCCCCGAATGGTACGAAACACATCCCGAAATCGAAGGAATGAAAAAAAGCGCGCTGCTCGCGCTGCTTGCCGAGCACGGAGCGCTGATCATCCACGCGCATCCCTTCCACCAGAACCGCTTTATCGACCACATCCGTCTGTACCCCAATCTGGTGCACGGCGTTGAGATCTATAACGCCTGCGAGACGACCGTGCCAACGAAATGGCCGAGCTTTATGCAAGGCATTACGGACTGATCCCATTCGCAGGCTCGGATAACCACGCCGCGGAGGGGCGCCCGATGCTCGCCGTAATGCTTTGCGGCGAGCCGATCAAGGACGAGGCGGATTTCGTCAGACGGTGCAAAAACGGCGAGCTTGAAATCTTCAAGATCGAAAATCACACGTAAAAAAGCAGTCCCAAATGCGGTTTCTTGCATTTGGGACTGCTTTTCAGATGGGGCGCAGCGATTCGGTCTTGCAAATACGGATGGTCCCTTTCAAGGCTTTTTGATCGTCAGATTCAAGCCCAGCGCGACAAGAGAGAGTGCAAGGAGAAGCACGAAGGGCGCGGTGTATCCCCCGCTTGCCGAGAAAAGCGCCGAGCACGCCGTTGCAACGAAGGATGCCGCCATCAGATTGAAGTTCGAGATGCTGAGATTGGTGGCAAAATGCTTTCTTCCGTAGAAGGCGGAGGTGAAGGCGGCGGAGACGGTCGGAGACGTACCGTAGGAAAGTCCCGTCAGGCAAAGCCCGACGATGAGAAGCGCAAGGGAGCCGACGCCGACCGAAAGAAGGGTCACGCCTGCCGCAAAAACGGTCAGGGCGCTTGCCGAGATCATCGTGAATTTCCGTCCCATCGCATCAAAGACGGCGCCGGTCAGGATTCTGCCGAGTCCGTTACAGACGGCAAGGATGCCGACGAGCGAGGTGGCAAGAGACGCACCTGCATCAAGCGACAGCGCAAGGTCGCGGGCAAAGCTGATCACCGAGCTGCCGACCGCCGTCAGGCAAACGAGCGCGAGGAAGGCGCGCCAGAAGGTAAAGCGGCGAACCATCTCGCTCGGGCGGAAGTCACGCGACTCAAAGGCTTCGCTCTTTGCCTCCGTTTTCTTTTTGGACTCGGGCAAAACGGCGTCGGGTGCGGGCGGTCTGATGAAAAACGCCGCCGGGAAAAGCACGGCAAGCAGTGCCGCACCGATGGCGATGTAGGTGCCCTTGAAGGCGATGCTGCTTTGGAACAGAGCATCAGCGGCCTTTCCGAGGACGAGGGTACTGAGCCCGAAGCCCATCATCAAGGCTCCCGAGGAAAGCCCCTTTCTGTCAGGGAACCATGCGTTAACACTCGAGATGATCACGATATACGCCATTCCGATGCCAAGTCCCGCAAGCAACGCGTAGGTCAGGTAAAGCCAAATCGGTCCGCGCGTGCCGACGAGCGCCGCAAGAGCGAAGCCTACGCCTGAGAGAAAAGCGGACAGAACGAGCGTTATCCGCGTTCCGATACGACGAACGAGACGGCTTGAAAGGAAGCCGCCGATGCAAAAGCAGCTCATCGTCAGGGTAAAGTTCAGCGACAGCTCGGACGGGGTAAAGCCATAGGACTCGGCAAAGGGAGCCTTTAAGATCGACCAGGCGTACAGGATGCCCGAAAAGAGCATGATAAAGACGCCAAGGCAAAGGATTGCCCAGCGCCTTTTGAGACGGTTCTGATTCATTTCCTTTACTTTCCTTACTTCGTTTAGATAGCGGAAGCTCCCGACAGGCGTTTTGCTCTGTCGAGAGCTTCCCTGCTTTCAGGCAGATCGGGACTGTCTTATTCCACGATCACGGTATTGATTGAGTCTGCCTCAAGCTCAACGTACCAATACTGACCGCCAATCTCAATTTGCGGCTGCATCCCGCAGCTGTTGGGGTTGACGATCACGGCGATCTTCTTGCCGTCGGGGTTCTCGATCAGAGCACCCTCGATCTTGAGGAAATGCTCGGGATAGTGCGAGATCTGCAGGTCGAAGTTTTCAGCGACCGTGATGGCGCTGATCTTCGACTCGGGCGTTACGTAGGGGGCGATATGGGCAAACGCCTTGTACTGACCGCTGTAGGAAAGCTCAAAGTTGCGGTTATCGAGGGTAACGAAGCCGGCGCAAACGTTGATGTGCGGGCCGATGTTCGGGCCGCCGAGCTCGTTCAGAATGACGTTAAAGCCCATGAAGGACTGGTATCCGACCTTCAGGCACTTGACGATCATCAGTCCCCACTTGCACCAGTCGGTCGCATAGCTCTCGGAAAGGCGGGGGCCGCCCTCGGTGAAGTGCAGCTCGATGTCGGGATACTTCTTCTTGACGAGCTTGGTCTGCTCGACGGTGCCGACGTAATAATGGAAGGGAACGCCGCTGCAGATATCGCGAAGTCCGTCGCAAGCGTCAAGCGACCAGAGCACGCGGTCGGTATCGTCAAAGTTGTGATCGTACAGCCAAAGCTTGACGTCAAGGCCGTTTGCCTTCAGCTTCTCGTGCATGATCTTGAGGAACTTCGCCTCGGTCTCGGGATGCCAGATGCAGGTCGGCATATTGGCTTCCTTTTGGCAGTTGAGCTCGTTCTGTGCCGTCAGGGCGCTGATCTTGATCCCGTGCGCGGCGTAGGCGCGGATGAACTTCAGGATGTACTCGGAGTAGCACTCAAGATACTGATCTCTCATATAGCCGCCGCACATGCTTCTGCCCGTCTTCATCCAGAAGGGGGGGCTCCATCAGGGAAAGCTCGTAGCAGGAGGAGGGGGGTAATTCCAAGGCCGAAGCCGTAAAAGCCGCTGTAGCTCTCGGGGGAAACCTCGAGGAGGTTTGCACCCTGTCTCGGCATCGTGGGAAATACACGCTCGGTTGCCCTCTCGTGGCCGTTACAGGTATAGATCAGCTTTGCTTTTATAACGAACTCCTTTGTTCTCCGTTGATTTTAAAAAGGTTGATTTATTATACCAAATCTCAAAAAAATTGTCAATAGCTTTCAAGCTCCGAGCAGAGCAAAGTTTCTCCGAGCACAGAGGGAAGAGCCGTCAATAAAAAGAGAAAACGGCTTGGGAACACCGAGCCGTTTTCTCTTTTTGATGCCTTGACAGATTACTTCTGACGGTATCCGTCAAGGAAATTGCCAAGGCGCTGCATCGCGCCCGAAAGCTCGTCGGCGCGAGGAAGCATGACGATACGGAAATGGTCGGGCGTCTCCCATTCAAAGCCGCTTCCCGGAACGACGAGGATTCCCGTTGCATGAAGAAGATCATGCGCAAAGACGCGGTCGTCGGTGATGTTGTGCGCTTTCACATCGAGCCTCGGGAATACGTAAAACGCAGCGGAGTTGGGAACGCACGAAAGCGTCGGAATCGTCCGAAGGACGTCAAGCGTTGCCCTGCGCTGCTCGAAAAGACGTCCGCCGGGGCGAACCATTGCGTTCGGATACTCGTTATCGGAGAGTGCGGCGGGAATCACCAGCTGTGCCAGAGCGTTTGAGCAAAGACGAAGCGAGGTAAGCTTCACGAGGTTCTGACGGTACTCCTCTCCCCAATCCTTGGGACCGCTGATCACCATCCAGCCGACACGGAAGCCGCACAGGCAATGCGATTTCGAGAGTCCGTTCATCGTAATGACGGGAAGATCGGGAGCGAGCGCGGCGATCGAATGAAACTCCTTTTCATCAAGAATCAGTCGGTCGTAGATCTCATCCGAGAAGATCGGAAGGCTGTGCCGTCTTGCGATCTCGGCAACCTTGAGCAGAAGCTCCTTCGAATAAAGCGCGCCCGTCGGATTGTTCGGGTTGATCAGAACGATCGCACGGGTTCTGTCAGTGATCTTCGACTCGAGATCGGCACAGTCGGGAAACCAATCCGCCCTCTCGTCGCAGATATAATAAACAGGCTTTCCGCCGCACAGGCGCACCGAGTTGCTCCAGATCGAATAGCAGGGGGTCGGAAGAAGGACCTCGTCGCCGTCGTTGAGCATCGACTGCAGAGCAAAGTCAACGACCTCGCTGACACCGTTTCCGACGAAAACATCGTCCTCGGAAATTCCGACGATTCCACAGCTTCTGTGATATGCGGCAATGGCGGAGCGAGCCGCAGGCATTCCGCGGAAATCGCAGTATCCAAGCGCTTTTCTGATCCCTGCCTGCAGCGCGTCGTAAACGCTGTCCGGCATCTCAAAGCCAAAGCTTGCGGGATTTCCCGTGTTCAGCTTTAAAACCGGCGTGCCGCTCTGCTCAAGCGCAAGCGCCTCGTAAAAAAGCGGACCGCGAATATCCGAGTGGACCGTCTCCATTTTTTCCGAAAACCGAATCATAGCCGTGCCTTTCCTAAAAAAGTGATTGACAACATTATACACGCATGGTACAATATAGTCAAATACTTATATTTCAATAGATGCTATATGATTTTTTCTATAGGGGGCGACAGGATGTTCCGAGACAAGGATTACGTATACGAGGTATGGAAGGAGCGGAGCTTCTCGAAGGCAGCGGCGCGCCTTTACATCAGCCAGCCGTCGCTGAGCGCGAAGATCAAGCGAATCGAGGAGAGGCTCGGCGCCGTGATCTTCGACCGCAGCACCTCGCCGCTTCGCCTGACCGAGTTCGGAGAGGCTTATCTGCAGGCGATCACCGAGGTCATGGGCATTGAAAGGCGGATCGAAAATCAAATCAACGATATGAATACGCTACGTTCGGGAACCCTGAGCATCGGGGCGAGCAACGTCTTTGCGGCTTACGTGCTCCCGCCGATCATCGCACGCTTCAAGAGCCGCTTTCCGAACGTACAGATCCGACTGATCGAGGGGAACACGGCAACCCTTGAAGAGCTGCTTTCAACCAATGAAATTGACGTCGTGCTCGACAACAATCATTACGACTCCGAGCTGTACGAAAAAATGGAATATGCAAACGAGAGAATCCTTCTCGCAGTTCCGAGCGCCTTCCCTGCCTGCCTTTCAGCCGCGCCGTATGCGCTCAGCCTTGCGTCAATCGAGAGCCGCGCATACCTTGACGAGGGAGTTGCTCCTGTTCCGCTCTCGCTCTTTCGGGAGGTGCCGTTCATTTTGCTGACCGCCGGAAACGACACCAGAATCCGCGCCGAGAGACTTTGCAAGGATGCCGGCTTTCGCCCAAGCGTCATCCTTGAGGTCAATCAGCAGGCAACCGCTTACATGATCGCCACAACGAGGATCGGCGCCACCTTCGTCAGCGACACGATCGTACAAAGGCTTCCGGCGCATCGGGATCTGACCTATTATAAGATTAAAGGGGAGAACGCGAGTCGAGCAATCTCCTTCACGCTCAAAAAGCATAAGCACAAAACCCGCGCGATGGAGGAGTTTTTGAAGCTGATCTCCGAAAAGGACTCTTAAGCTGGGCATATACCGTTTGGTTAACGGTCCGTCTCAAGCCGGCGTTACCCAAAGCGAGTCTCTCGTCAAATGCCGAACGAGAGACTCGCTTCCTCTTTTTTTAGAGCCTTCATTCACGCCGTTCTCGGCAATTCATCCCGAGCCGTTTGGTTCGCATTCAGCGTATTTTCGATGAAAATGCCGTAGCCCGTTGTAGGATCGTTGATCATGACGTGGGTAACGGCGCCGACGAGCTTGCCGTTTTGGATGATGGGGCTGCCCGACAGGTGTGTGGTCAATAAATGACAACACATTTTAATAGAAATCTTATAAAACCCTTGATTTTAGGTTGACAATATCCTAAAATTTGTGTATAATATTATTGCGATCTAAAAATGGAGGTGTTTCAAATGAATTTGAATACAAATCAAATTGTTTCGATTTCCGAAGCAAATCAAAATTTTTCTCGCGTGGCTAAAATGGCCGAAAAGCACGGCGAGCTTTATATTTTTAAGAATAACAAGCCCAAATATAAGCTGGTGGATATCGAGAACGATACCACCATTGAAATGACAGACGACGAGAAGATAGACTTTGTGGCAACGCGTATTTTGAAGCTTTACCGTCCCGCGTTTGAAGAGCTTGCAAAGTGAGGGGAAAGTATGATTAAGTTTTCAGAAGAAAAAGTATTATTGCTTCACAAGCTTATCACCGAAGAAACCGGCGGTGATCCGAGCGTGCGAGATATCACGCTTCTCAACAGTGCGCTGGAATCGGCATTTGCCACGTTCGACGGAAAGGAACTCTATCCCACGAAGCAGGAAAAGGGTGCGCGTCTTGGCTTCGCGCTGATCTCCAATCACGCATTTGTGGACGGAAACAAGAGAATCGGAATGTACGTTCTTCTCACATTTCTTGAAACAAACGGTATCAAGCTCCGCCCCACCAACGCCGAGGTTGCCCGTGTCGGTCTTGCCGTCGCGGCGGGCGAGATGAAATATCAAGAGCTGCTCGATTGGATCTTGGAAAACGAGGTTTAATACGTAGATGTCACACAGTAAATTTAACAAGAAAGAGAACTCCTTATATATACAGAAATTCAATTCGAAATCAAAGAAACATATGGATTGAATGTATGCACTGTTTGCGGTTGTCGAAGATACATCCTTCCGTTGATTGTAATGGCTTTGCGGATAATCATTGGACAAAACCAGTTGTCCCTATTATGCGGCATATGCAAATAGGGACAACATTTTTATTCAATTTTGCCTTTACGACGCCCTCGCCATGGGCATTTGCGCCGCGCTCAGCATATTCTCAATGAAAATGCCATATCCCGTTGTTGGATCGTTAATGAGCACGTGCGTGACGGCGCCGACGAGCTTGCCGTTTTGGATGATGGGGCTGCCCGACATGCCCTGCACGATGCCGCCGGTGGCGGCAATGAGCTTCGGGTCGGTGACGCGAAGCGAAAAGCATTTCGCCCCCTTGGCGTCGGGGCGAATCTCTGTGATCTCGACTGGGTAGTCGGTCGGCTTTCCGTCGGTCAGCGAGGTCCGCAGCGTTGCCTCGCCTCGGCGAAGCTCGCTCGGGGCGGCGACGGGG
>JAZNFP010000035.1:0-5167 GCA_045576095.1 Eubacteriales bacterium | reverse complement strand
AGCGGTAACATAAAAGGAATAACCGTCGTAGTTGCCAAAGGGCATACTTCGAGAGTTATAGGACAGAATAAAAAGAATAAAATTCGTCTTCTTCAGCAATATTCGTTAGAGCATTTGAGCGTTCGCGAAAGTGATGATGTTTCAAAATACGATATATTGCTAAAAGTAGAGGAAAGGAAATAAAATGTATTTAAAATCATTAGAGCTTCACGGTTTTAAATCTTTTCCGAATAGAACTGTTTTAACATTTGAACGTGGTGCTACGGTAATTGTCGGACCGAATGGAAGCGGAAAATCTAATATTTCCGATGCTATGCGTTGGGTTCTCGGTGAGATTTCCAGCCGAAACATCCGCGGCACCAAGATGGAGGACGTTATTTTCGGCGGAACCAACGACCGCAGGCCGATGGGCTTTGCCGAGGTTTCGGTCACCTTCGACAACTCGGATAAAAATCACCGCATTGACTCCCCATACGAGGAAATCACCGTTACACGTCGTTATTTCCGTGCGGGCGAAAGCGAATACATGATCAACCGTAAGCCTTGCCGTCTGCGCGATATTCACGAGCTGTTTATGAATACCGGTATCGGCCGCGAGGGATATTCGATTATCGGGCAAGGGCGCGTTGCCGAGCTGATTTCAAAAAAGAGTGAGGAGCGACGCAACATCTTTGAGGAGGCGGCAGGCATTTCGAAATACCGCCACCGCAAGGAGGACGCCGAAAAGAAGCTTCGCGACACCGAGGCGAATATGCTTCGTGTCCAGGATATCGTTCACGAGCTGGAGCTGCGCGTCGGACCGCTCGAAAAGGAAGCGGAAAAAGCGAGAAAGTATTATGCGATCTACGAGGAAAAGAAAAGCGTAGACGTCGCGCTTTGGCTTTACGATACCGAGCGTGTACGCAGCGATCTCGAGAAGGCGGAAAACAACTTTAAACTTTCATCCAACGAGCTTCGCATCATCACAGAAACCCTCGAGGATCTTGAGAGGCGCCAGAGCGAGCTTGAAAACGAAACAACCGTGAATCGTATTCGCTCCGAGGAGCTGCTCAATAAGATTAATTCCACAAACGACCGATTGCACGCTCTCGATAATCGGTATCAGGTTATCAAAAACGAAATGGAGCATCTCATTGCCCTCGTTTCGGCTTGCAATGCGAGAATCGAGACCATTGAAGCGCAGAGACAAGCGCTTGAGCTTGATCGGGATGTTCAGCAAAAGAGAAGGTGTGAGCTCGAGACAGAGAGCAAACGTCTTAGCGACCAGAGACTCGCCGTGCTTGCGGATCAAGCGAAGACGAGCGAGGAGGTTGCGGCGTTTGACAGAGAGCTTGAGGAATCCTTTGCCCGTCTGAATGAAACCGAAAACGCCGCCGTTGATTTCAGCGCACGGATCGACCTTTTGAAAAACGCGCAGGAAAACGATAGCGGAAAGAGTGATACAATCGCTTCCGAAATTGAAGAATATGAAAAAATCGGAATTTCTCTTAAGGCAGAAGCCGAAAGATGTGAGCAATCCACCTCGGGTTATCGCAAAAAGATCGACGAAACCAGAGAACAAATGTCGGAGCTTTCCGAGGAAATTTCGGCGCTTGAGGCGGATCGCGAATCTGTAAAATCCGAGCTCAGCCGCGTCTATGTCAAGCAGAATTCGGTGCTTGAAAGTGCAAAATCACTCGAGCGCATGGAGGAGCATTTTCAGGGCTATAACAACGGTGTCCGCTTCGTGATGCAGGAGTATGAGAATCATCGCATCCGTCGCGGAACGGTTTACGGTCCGATCTCCAAGCTGATCCGCATGAGGGACGAGCACGTTCTCGCAATCGAAACCGCACTCGGTGCCAATATTCAGAACATCGTCGTTGACACCGACGATACGGCTCGGGAGGCAATTGAGCTGCTGAAGGCAAATCGCGCGGGACGAGCCACCTTCCTTGCGGTTTCGACCATCAAATGCCAAAGCGAGACGGAGGAGATTCGAGCCGCCGCTCGTTACGCAGGTTTTGTCGGCCGTGCCGACAACCTTGTAGAGGCTGATCCGAAATTCCGTGAGATCGTCGGGTGGTTTCTTCTCCGTACGGTTGTATTTGACACTCTTGAGCATGCTCTTGCCGCTTCCCACGCGCTGCGTTCGCGTATCCGCGCCGTTACCCTTGACGGTCAGATCGTAAACGTCGGCGGTCCGATCACGGGCGGCTCGACCAAGGCGGATGGGGGCATTCTCTCTCGCACAACCGATATTTCGAAGCTTCGCGCAACGGCAAAGGAGCTTGAAGGGGAGATCAAGTCTCTCGAGACGGAGCTTGCCGAAACCGAATCAAAGCTTGCGATTGCAAGACAGGATCTTCGGGACCGTGAGCAGAATCTTGATCTGCTTCATACGATGTCGCGCTCGCAGTTTCAGGAATACGATCACGCAACCGAGCAGTACAAAGCAAATCTTGCGCTCATTGAGCGCTTGAGGTCAGATCACGAGTCGTTGCTTTCCTCCAAGGAAAAGAGCAAGGCCGAGCTCTCCGGACTGATTCAAAGGCTTGAGACGGCAAAGGCAGATGCCTTGAAAATCCGTTCCGAAAGGGAAGCGCTTTCCATCAAGCGGAATGCCGCGGATGACCGCCGTGGCGAGCTTGCGGAGCGCGCCGCCGACCTTTTTGTGCGTATCACCGAGGTGAAAAAGGATATTGAGGCAAGCGAGCAAATGGCCGAATCCTTTGCAAGGCGCGCAAATGATTTTACCAACGACACCGATGCACAAAGGGCATTGATTTCGCAATACGCTGATAAAAACGATGCCTTTGCGGCAGAACTTTCCGAAAACCGTTCGCAGTACGAGACGGTGCAAGGTGAGCTTGACGGTCTTCGCGGAAATCGCAGTGACGTTGAAACCGATACGCAGGACTATGAAAAGCGTCTGACCGAGCTTCGGCAGCGCATCAAGATCAAGTCGAACGACAAAGAGCTTTGCTACAAGACGAACGTCACGAACGAGAACAAGCTTGCCGAGCTGAAAAACGAGCAGGACCGTCTCGGCTCAAAGCTCTGGGAGGACTATGAGATCTCCTATGAGGATGCCGTTGCGCTCGACTATCCTCCCGTTTGCAAGGAGAACCGCTCCGAGTTTGCAGCCCGTCAGGGATCTCTGCGCGGAAAGCTCCGTGCACTCGGATCGGTCAATATGAACGCGATCGAGGAGTACGGCGAGTTAAAGGAGCGTTACGATTGTCTCAACACGCAGTATGTGGACCTGAAAACCTCTTACGAGGATTTGATCAACATCATTGATCAGCTTGAGGGGGAAATGAAGCGGACCTTCCTTGAGGTCTTCAACCGCATCAACGAGAACTTCGGAATCGTTTTCCGCGAGCTGTTTGGCGGTGGCTCCGCCGAGCTTTCGCTGACCGATCCTGAGGACGTTCTGAACACAGGAATCGAGATCAAGGCGGCGCCCCCCGGCAAAATCATTAAGAACATGGCGCTACTTTCGGGCGGCGAGCAGACGTTCGTTGCAATCGCGCTCTTCTTCTCGATCCTGAAGGTTAATCCGACTCCATTCAGCATTCTTGACGAGATCGAGGCGGCACTTGACGAGGTCAACGTCTACCGTCTTGGCGAATACATCAAGAAATTCTGCTCGGATACGCAGTTCATTATGATTACGCATCGTCGCGGAACGATGGAGATCGCCGACCGTCTATACGGTGTAACAATGCCCGAGCGCGGCATCTCGAAGGTGATTCCGCTTGACGTGGGCGAGATTGAAAGTAAGCAGAAGGAGTTGCTCGATGGCATTCTTTGAAAAACTGAAGGCAGGGCTCTTTAAGACGAAGCGTGCGATTTTCGGAAAAATCGAGGATTTGTTCAGCCGATTCACAAGAATTGAAGAGGATCTCTTTGACGAGCTCGAGGAGCTTCTGATCGAAGCCGACGTCGGTGTGGAAACCACCGAGGAGCTTCTTGATGCTCTGCGGGCGACGCTTAAGGAGCAGCACATCGCCGAGGCGTCGGCTGTCAAGGAACTGCTTTACAAAAATCTTCGAGAACTGATCGGAGACTATCAGCCCCTGGCGCTTGACGGTAAGCCGTCGGTCATTTTGGTGATCGGTGTCAACGGTGTCGGAAAAACGACCTCGATCGGCAAGATCGCCGCAGAGCTGAAGGAGCAGAGGAAAAAGGTCGTCGTTGCGGCGGCAGATACCTTCCGTGCCGCGGCGGCAGAGCAGCTGGGGGTTTGGTGCGAGCGAGCGGGAGTGGATATGATCCGTCAGGCAACCGGCGCCGATCCCGCATCGGTCGTATACGATGCGATTCAGGCATCGAAAAGCCGTTCTGCCGACGTTTTGATCGTTGATACCGCCGGACGGCTTCACAATAAGAAGAATCTGATGGACGAGCTGGCTAAGATCAACCGTGTGATCGATCGCGAGCTGCCCGGTGCCGCCCGCGAGAATCTGTTGGTTCTCGACGCGACCACGGGACAGAACGCCATTTTCCAGGCAAAAGAATTCAAGAACGCGGCGAATATCACCGGTCTGATCCTCAATAAGCTGGACGGCACAGCTAAGGGCGGTATCGTCATCTCCATCAAGGAGGAGCTGCAGATCCCTGTCAAGTTCATCGGCGTCGGTGAAAAGATCGATGACATGCAGCCCTTTTGCGCAGAAGAATTTGTCAACGCGCTGTTTGAGGGCGCGGAGGACGAATAAGGAGGAGCGCCATGGAAGAGACTTTGAAGATCGTATTGGCATCTCACAACCAGCATAAGATCCGCGAGATGAGCGCCATGCTCCGTGAGCGCCTTCATATTGATATGGAGATCCTGTCGCTTGACGATGTCGGCATTACTGAGGATATCGTCGAGGATGGCACGACTTTTATGGAGAACGCGCTGATCAAGGCTCGTGCGGCGGCCCAATCGGGATATATTGGATTGGCCGACGATTCCGGACTGACCGTTGAAGCCTTGGACGGTGCCCCCGGCATCTATTCTGCCCGCTATGCCGGCGAGCATGGGGACGATGAGGCCAACAATCAAAAGCTCCTGAGGGAAATGCAGGGTATCGGCTATCGCAATGCTGCATATATTTGCGCGATGGCGATGGTCTTTCTGGATGATAGCGCGCCCCTGATGGCAGAGGGCAGACTGGACGGTGAGATCCAAGTCGGATCG
>JAZNFP010000034.1:0-20425 GCA_045576095.1 Eubacteriales bacterium | reverse complement strand
CTGTCCGTGCTCAATCGCAAGATCAACGTAATGCGTCCAAGCGCTCACACCCGCCTTGATGCAAGTCGCAGCAGAGTAACCCGCTTTCGTTGCAAATCCGTCACCGTTTTTATTGAGAGCCGCCTCATAACTGCGAACGAGGATGGTTGCAATTTTCAGACGTTCGGTTGGATCTTTAAATTTTTCAACCGTGTTGAGCTTGGTCGATCCACTATTGGGAAGAGGCGGAGCACCGCTTTTGGTTCGCATACCGATGAAGGTATCGTCATTTTGAACAAGGTTGTAAAAATAGTCAGAGGTCAGATCGTCATGTCCGCCCGGACGGAGAATAAACGGCGTATCCTGCCCCAGCAGTTCACGCAAAATCTGCGCAGAAGCATGCAACTCTTTGATTACGTTACCTGCGGGATATCTCCCATTCGCCTCATCGGTCAGTCCCCACGAACCATGCGTGTGGGAATGGCTTGCAAGCTCAATCGTACCGTTGGAGAGCTCAAGGACCTTCTTCCAAAAGTCAATCATCGTCGGATAGTCAGACGCTTTTTTAAAGACAGATCCGGAGATCGACGAAGTGTACGTATTCGAATTGAGCGTCAGAACAGACTTACCGTTATCATCCTTCAGCCATGCCATACCGTCAGGCGTTTTATGAAGAGTCGCCAATTCTCTGGTCGGCATTGCGACCGTTAGCTTAAAACACGGATAGTTCAGAACAATCTTCGTGGAAAAGAAATCGCTCGTTCTTTGATTTGCATCATCAGAGATAAGCGTCAAGGCTCCCTTTGCTCCGTTCTTATTCACAATCTCAGAGGGAACGTCATATTCGCTTATGTTGTTCAGGGAAATCCGATACTCGTTTCTGGTGGATCCGTCTCTCGCCGTCACAAGAATCGATACGCTATCTGGATTTACAGTAACGTCTGCCTGCATATCAGGATGGTACGTCTCCACCTCAAGCTCATCAAAATTCAGAGGGACTGCAATCCCGTAAACCGCATAATCGTACAGGCATTTTCCGTTCTCAAGCTTTAGGATTCTACGCGAGACCGTCGCTCACCCCGTAAAAAGCTTCGGATATTTTCGGAAACCTCATACAGACATCTTACGCGTGCCTCGTATGCCCCCCACGCCATATGCGGTGTCAAAAGGACGTTCTCACAAGAAAGAAGTCTTGTGTACGGATGATCCGCCGCCATCGGTTCACGGCTGTAAACGTCGCATCCGAAGGCGCCGATCTTCCCATCCAGGACAGCATCCGCAACGGCAGCCTCATCAACGACAGCTCCGCGCGCGGCGTTAACGAGAATAACGCTCGGCTTCATGATGGACAGCCGCGAGCGAGAAATCAGATAGCGCGATTCATCGCAAAGCGGCAAATGGAGCGTAATAATATCCGATTCTCTGCAAAGACTGTCGATATCGACGATCTCTGCAATCGGATGTGCCTTGCCCGAACGCCGCGTTCCGATCACGCGACATCCAAAGGCATTTGCGATCTCGGCTGTTTTCGTCCCGATGTTTCCAAGGCCGACGACGCCCCACGTCTTTCCGAAAAGCTCTCCAAACGCGGGAGAAAGGCGATTGTGCGCACTCCCCCTCGAGTACGAGCCATCCTTGACAAAGCGATCATAGCTCGAAAGATGACACGCAAGAGAAAGCACGGTCGCTACCGTAACCTGCGCCACGCTGTGTGTGGAATATCCCGCAACGTTGGTCACGGCGATGCCGTTTGCACGGCAGTATGCAAGATCAACGTTGTCATATCCCGTGGCAGTTATACAAATCAGCTTCAGATTTCTCGCGCAAGCGAGCTCGGAGGCGCCGAGACGAACCTTATTCAAAATCAGCACGTCGGCGTTCGAGATTCTTAAGGGAATCTCCTCGCTGTTCGTTACCGGATATACCTCAAGCTCTCCGAATTCTCTGAAAAGCTCGGTGGAAACGTCATCGCCGAGTGTCACTGCATCCAACACCTTAATGATCATGGCGCTCTCCTTATTCTTATATTACTTTGAAAAAGCAGATCAGTCCAACTCCAGTCGTCCGGTATAGAGCTCGTAGTATCTTCCCTTCAACTCAAGAAGCTGATCGTGACTGCCGCGCTCAACAATTTCGCCGCGCTCAAGCACCATGATCGCATCCGCGTTACGAACCGTTGAAAGACGGTGTGCAATCACAAAGGTCGTTCTGTCGCGCATGATCCGATCCATGCCGTGCTCAATGTGCCGTTCGGTTCTGGTATCGACCGAGCTGGTTGCCTCGTCAAGCACGAGGATCGGCGCACGGCTGATCGCCGCACGGGCAATATTCAGAAGCTGTCTCTGCCCCTGCGAAAGATTGGCCCCGTCGCCCTCAAGCATTGTGGAATACCCATCGGAAAGACGCATGATAAAGCTGTGCGCACTCGCCGTTTTGGCGGCCTCGATAACCTCCTCGTCGGTCGCATCGGGACGCCCGTAACGAATATTCTCCATCACAGTACCGGTAAAGAGGTGGGTGTCCTGAAAGACCATCGCAATATTCCTGCGGAGCACGTCGCGCCGTATCTCCTCAATCGGGACACCGTCGATCGTGATGCTTCCCTGTCGGACGGGATAAAACCGGTTGAGCAGATTCGTCACCGTTGTCTTACCGGCACCCGTCGAGCCAACGAAGGCAATCTTCTGACCGGGCTTGGCGTAGAGCGAGATGTTTTTCAGAACCGTCTGCTCAGGGGTATAGCCAAAGCTGACGCCGTCAAGCACGACGTTCCCCTTCATGTCGGGCATCGGATTTGCATCGGGTGCATCCGCCGGCTCTGGCTCGGCATCCATCATAGCAAAGACACGCTCCGCTCCCGCAAGTGCGGAAAAGACCGTTGACATCTGCTGGGAAATCATATTGATCGGCATTGAAAACTGTCGCGAATAGTTGGCGAATACCGTCAGTCCGCCCGGCGAAAGCCGCATGCTTGCAGGGAGAGCTCCCGAGCACGCGAGAAGAATGCCTCCGACACCGATCGTAATCGAGTAGCTGACCTGACTCATATTCCCCATAACGGGTCCCATGATTCCACCGAAGAACTGAGCCTTCATCTGCTTTTTACGAAGATCATCGTTCAGAAGCTCAAATTCCTCGACACACTCGTCCTCGTGACCGAACACCTTGACGACCTTCTGCCCCGCAACGGTTTCCTCAATATAGCCGTTCATGGCTCCGAGCGCTGCTTGCTGTCCCTTAAAGAACCGTCCGCTCCGCTTTGCAATTGCCGCACCGCCGAGCAGAAAGATCGGAATAAACAGAATCGTGACGAGAGTCAGAACCCAGTTGGTGGTTACCATGAAAATAAAGGTTCCGAAAAGAGAGATCGTGCCCGAGATCAGCGAAACGAGTGAGTTGTCGAGCATCATTCCCACGTTATCGACGTCATTGGTAAAGTTGCTCATAATATCGCCCTTGCTCCGAGTGTCAAAATAACGAATCGGAAGCTGATCGAGCTTGACGAACAGGTCGTTGCGGATTTTCTCAAGCGTACCGCGAGAAACGCTGATCATCAGATAGCTCTGCAAGTACGTACAGGTCACGTTCACGACGTAGACGCAGAACAGTATCAAAAGCGCAGCCATCACGTATACGTAAACGTCGGTAAAGACCGAGCCGCCAAAAAGCTCGGATGCCGAGGGATAAAGAGCGCTTGCAAATGCGCCAATTACGCGATCCGCAAGTCTTGCCAGCGGCGCTCCTTCGGTTGCAATCCCGGCAAGACGGTTGATAATCGGCATCAGAAAATAGGAGCCGATCAAGCTGCTGACGGTTGCCGCAATCATGCAGAGCAAAACGGCGATCAAGCGAAATTTATAGGGTGCCGTATAGCTCCAGATCCGAAGGATGGTTTGCTTCGTATTCTTCGGCTTCCCACCGCCCGGCATTCTTCCGTGCGGTCCGCCGCCTCTCGGTCCGGGACCGAACATTCCGCGCTTTGCGGAACCGGGCGTGGACTGATAGCGCATTTGCAGCTCCTCAAGTGTTCTCTTCGCCATCGTCACGCCTCCTTTCTGTCGGTCTGTGACCGATAGATTTCAAGGTACTCCACGTTCCCTCGAAGGAGCTCGTCATGCGTACCGATTCCCGTAATTCTTCCGTCGTTCATAACGACGATCATATCGGCATCCTTGACCGAGCCGATGCGCTGTGCAATCACGATCTTGGTTGCATCCGAAAGCTCCTCGCGGAAGGCGCGACGGATCTCCGCCTCGGTTGCCGTATCGACGGCACTGGTCGAATCGTCAAGGATCAGAATCTTTGGCTTTTTCAGTAAGGCGCGAGCAATACAAAGTCTTTGCTTCTGTCCGCCGGAGACGTTCGAGCCCCCCTGTCCGAGCGCCGTTTCGTATCCGTCGGCAAAGCTTGAAACGAATTTGTCCGCCTGCGCGCTTTCCGCCGCGGCACGCATTTCCTCCACACTCGCATTCTGGTCTCCCCAAAGCAGGTTGTCGCGAATGGTTCCGGAAAACAAAATGTTGTTCTGAAGCACCATACCGATGCCGTCTCGGAGATTTTTAATCGAATAGTCGCGTACGTCGACTCCATCGATCAGAACCTGCCCCTCGTCAACGTCGTAAAGTCTGTCAATGAGCGAGACGAGGGTCGATTTCCCGCACCCCGTAGAGCCGATGATCCCAACGACCGCCCCTGCCGGAATCGTGAGATTCACGTCCGAGAGAACGCGCTCGGGGCTGTTCTTATAATATCGGAAAGAAACGTTTTTCAGCTCGATTTTCCCCTGCTCAATCCTCTTTTCCGGAAAAGCCGCACCCTTGTCGCTAATCTCGGGCTCCTCAGTCAGAACCTCGCGGATACGCTTTGCCGAGGCAAGCGCGCGAGAGGAGGTCATGAGCATCATCGTGATCATCATCAGCGAGCTCAGAATTTGAGTTACGTAGGTAATGAAGGCCGAGAGATCTCCGTAGGCAAAATCAACGCCCGGATCAAGCACCTGTCCCGATCCGAAAGCGATGACAGCGATGATCGTCAGATTCATTACGAGCGTCATGATCGGGGACATAAACACCATGACCCGCAGAGCCGATAGTCCGCTCTGCTTAAGATCGGCATTCGCCTCGGAAAACCGCTCATACTCGTACTCCTCGCGAACGAAGGATTTTACGACGCGGATATTCGTCACGTTCTCCTGCACACGCGCGTTGAGCGCATCCACCTTCCTCTGCATTCTCGTAAAACGAGGAAAGGAAATACGGATCAAAGCCAGGATGACAACGATGAGAAGCGGAATCGAAACGGCAAGAACGGCAGAAAGAGACCGTGACATCCGAATTGCCATGATGAGAGCGCCGATCATCATTCCGGGCGCACGCAGGCACATCCTCAGAAGCATATTAATAAAATTTTGCAGCTGCACGACGTCATTGGTCGTTCTGGTAACGAGAGATGCCGAGGAAAAGCGCTCCATATTGGCAAAGGAATACGACTGAATCTTACGGTAGACGTCGCTGCGAAGATCCCCTGCAAAGCTGACCGCAGCCTTTGCTCCGAAGTAGGCACCGCCGATACCGCCCGCCATCATAAGAAGCGCCGTCAAAACCATTTTCAGTGCAATACCGATGCTGAACAGCGGCGAATTCGAGGCTGCATGGTTGATGACCTCCGCCAGATAACGCGGCATCAGCACCTCGCCGATGACCTCAACGATCATGCATAGCGGTCCGATAATAAAAAACGGTAAATACGGCTTAATATATTTAAACCAACTCATGACACTGTGTCCTTTCCTTATGCAAATCGAAAAACGGCATACGAAGAAGCATTCTAAAGAGCACGCAAGACAGATCCCGTCTTGCGTGCTCCGATAGAAGCGGTCAAATGCTTATGCGCGGAGTGCGGCAACCGCCACGGCGCGATCGGCGGCACGGAACACCGACGATCCCGCAACCAGAACGTCGGCTCCCGCCTCAATCAAGCTTTTTGCATTGTCGGGAGTCACGCCTCCGTCCACCTCAATCTCGATCGAAAGTCCGCGCAGAGAAAGCTCACGGCGCAGAATGCGCACCTTTTCGATCGTCTCGGGGATCAGCTTCTGCCCTCCGTATCCCGGCTCAACCGTCATCACGAGGATCATATCGGTCAATTCAAGATAAGGATACACCGCATCGACCGGGGTGTTCGGCTTGACCGAGAGAGCAGCGCGTGCGCCCGTCTCGCGAATCGCACGAAGCGTTGCCGCAACGTCGCGGCAGGCCTCGAGATGAACGGTTATGATATCGGCACCGGCAGCCGCCGTTTCCTTTATGTAACGGATCGGCTCGGTAATCATCAAATGCACGTCCAGAACCATCTTGGTTTTTCCTTTAATTGCCTCGATCACGGGAAACCCGAAGCTCATATTCGGCACGAAAACGCCGTCCATGACGTCAAGATGCAGATACTCTGCACCTGCTCTTTCAATATCGGCGACCTCCTCGCCGATCCGTGAAAAATCACATGCAAGAAGAGAGGGGGAAATTTTTGCCATATTCGTTACACTCCTGTTCTGTCGCGAAATCCGTCACGGGATTTCGCTGTATTCATAAACTGACTAAAGAGAGAAAACACGCGCCACGGCACGGGATCAGACCGTACAAGAAAGAGGACGTAAAAGCCGAAGTCCCCTGCCGGACGCTTTCGGCGCGGAGCGGCCTCGCATCCGCGCCGCCGATTTACTCGGCATAAAGAACGCAAACGGCGTGTGCGGCCATTCCGAGAAGCGCACCCGTAAAGCCCAGCCCCTCCTCGGTCGTTGCCTTCACGTTGATTTGCTCAAGCGAGCAACCAAACGCATCGGCAAGGCGCCATCGGATCGTCGGAATATACGCCGAAAGCCTCGGCTTTTGAGCAATTACCGTAACGTCGAGATTCCCGAGCGTATATCCGCGCAAGCCGACAATGCGAAGCACCTCGGACAAAAGAGTCATACTGCAGATCCCTTTGTACCGCTCGTCGTTGTCGGGGAAATGCCGTCCGATATCCCCCTCCCCGATAGCACCAAGCAGGGCATCCATAACCGCATGCGTCAAAACGTCGGCATCCGAATGCCCAAGCAAGCCAAATCCCTCGGCGCACGGGATCTCGACCCCACCGAGAATCAGCTTTCGCTCCTCGGAAAAGCGGTGAACGTCGTACCCGTGTCCGATTCTGACAGGTATCATTTTGGGGATGCCTCCTTCCCTTCGCGCTGTTTTATGACAACCTCGGCGCGCAATAGATCCGATGCCGTTGTGATTTTGAAGTTTTCACCGACACTGCAAACACTCTTTATCGCCTGCCCGAATGCCTCGAGAAGCGAGTTATCGTCGGTAACCGAAGCCTCCCTCCGCTCTGCCGCGACAGCGGCGGCAAGATAGAGCTTTTTACGGAATATCTGCGGCGTTTCCGCCGCAACCAGCATACTCCTGTCAACCGTTTTTGCAATGAAGCCCATTGAGTCAAGCTGCTTTACCGTATCGTAAACCGGCGATACAGCGCTCGCTCCGCCGTAAACGTACGCCTCGGCGGCAACGTGACCGATCGTATCGGTCGTCACAAGACATCTTGCTGCATCGTGAATCGCAACGAACTCGACCGTCTCGTCGGTTGCCGAAACACCGTTCACCGAAGACTCCTGGCGCGTTGCGCCGCCCTCAACGATCCCCTTCAGCTTCCGAAGACGGTATTCATCACAAAGCGCACGAACCTCGTCGATATCCTCCCGACGGGATACGATGACAATTTCGTCAATATAGGGAGATGCCTCAAAGGCGAGCGCCGATCGCATCAGGATCGGAATCCCCGACAGGAGAACGAACTGCTTGGGACGATCCGCACCGAATCGCATTCCGCTGCCACCGGCAAGAATAACGGCGGCGGTTTTCGGGCGAGGTTTTCGTCCGATCATACGGACGAGCGTTGCGAGACGATAGCGAAGCGTTTTCTTCTGTTTTCTTTTTTTCATAGCTCCGTTACTTCCGATAATAAACGAAATGCACGACGATGCTTACCGTTTCGCCGTTCTTTTCAAGGTTGGGAGCCGTCAGAACCACCCCGTCTCCCGAAAGGAGATCCGCCGCCTCAAGCTCGTATATATCGGCACGCAAAAGCAGCTCTCCGGATGAGAGGACGAGAAGCTCTCCGTTTCGCACGCTGATGTTTCCGCCGCGTCCGATAATGTTCTCTCCATCCTCAACTCGCTCGGTCACGTACTTAATCACCTGCCCGTGGAGAGCGGCGGCGCGCTCACGCTTATATGCGCGGCTTTTGTGGTTCTTCTTTAGGCCGAAGAATCTTCCGAATTTCAAGATTCCCACTCCGTTTCTTTGAAATTTCCGTACCTATTATAGCATATTTCAGGTCATTTGCGTGCACTTTTTTGCATTTCGTTTTATTTCTCCTTGTTTTCGTCAATATGCACAAAATTATTCCTTGATTTTTGTGAAATTTTTTTCTTGTTTTTTCTTGCGTTTTTCTGTTTATTGGAGTATAATAGAACCATAGTGGAGCAAAGTGGAGTCAAAAGGCGCTTTATCCCACAAAAAATCAAAAAAGAAACGAAAGGAGGCGGACAGAATGCCGTTCGTAGGGGAATTCAACCATACACTTGATGCAAAAAACCGCGTTTTTATGCCCGCCAAATTTCGTGAGCAGCTTGGCGAGGCCTTCTACGTCACCCGAAAAATGAATAAGAATTGCCTTGCGGTATATTCCGAGAGCGAAATGGAGAAGATCTCCGAAATGATCAACCGCTTCCCCGACTCCGAGGTCAGCGAGATCAAAACCTTCCTCTTCTCCAAAACGGTCTACGTCACGCCCGATGCAAACGGACGTGTCGTTTTAATCCCCTCGATTCTCTCCTACGCCCAGATCGAAAGAAACGTCGTCATCGTCGGCGTTGGCAATCACGTGGAGATCTGGTCGGATACGCTCTGGGAGCGTGAGGAATCCGAGCGCAATCTTGAAAGCATCCGCAGCAAGCTGGCTTCGATCGGACTCTGATATGCAAGAGATTCATTTTTCACATAAATCGGTGCTCCTTCGCGAATGCATCGAGGCATTAAACATCCGCGAGGGGCTCACCTACGTCGACTGCACGACGGGCGGCGGAGGACATTCTCTTGAGATTGCAAAGCGACTCGGAAAGGGCGGCAGACTGATCTGCCTTGACCGAGACAGAGACGCCCTTCGAGCAGCAAGAGAGAGACTTCGTGAGTATCTTGACCGCGTTACATTCGTACACACGAACTTCTCCGAGGTCGGCAGCATCCTGCGCGAGCTTTCGGTTGACAACGTCGGTGGTGTTCTGATGGATCTCGGCTGTTCCTCCTACCAATTCGATACTCCCGAACGCGGCTTTTCCTACATGCACGACGCCCCCCTCGACATGCGGATGGACCGTGACGAGGACCCTGCAAACGGAAGCGGACCTCTTACCGCCTACCGCGTGGTAAACGAATACAGCTTTGAGCAGTTGCGACGGGTAATCGACACCTACGGCGAAGAGAAATTCGCATCCAAGATCGCATCGGCGATCGTTCGCGAACGCGAAAAGCGCCCTCTTTCAACAACGGCAGAGCTTTCGGCACTGATCACCTCGGCAATCCCGAAGAAATCCCGCATGGAAGGGCCTCACCCCGCAAAGCGAACCTTCCAGGCAATTCGTATCGAGGTCAACGGCGAGCTTGACGCGATTGCTCCCGCAATCAGAGATTCGGTATCGGCACTGGCGCCGAGCGGTCGAGTTGCGATCATTTCCTTTCATTCACTTGAGGATCGAATCGTCAAAACGACCTATAGTGATCTCGCGTCCCCCTGCACCTGTCCCCGCGACTTCCCTGTTTGTGTCTGCGGAAAAGCGCCGCAGATCCGCCCCATCGGTAAAAAGCCGATCCTGCCCTCGAAGGCAGAGCTTGAAGAAAATCCCCGCTCCAGGAGCGCAAAGCTTCGGATTGCGGAAAAGATTTAATAAAACGAAGGAGATCTATCATGAACAACTCGGTCGCACGCGAAAATCAGCTTCAAAATCAAAACAACCCTCTTTATGTCCGAATGAGAAGCCGCTTCGATTTCAGCGGAAACCGTACGATCGGCGAGTTCATGACGATGAAGGCGAATCGCGAGGGTTATTCGGCTCCCGGCAAAACCGCAACCGCCCGCCGCCACCTATCGGGATCCCGCAAGTCTCTGATTTCGATTGCCTCGCTTCTTCTTTCCTGCGTGGTGCTTCTGTTTTGCGCCGTTGGTATCCTGGATCACATTACCCCCTCTGACGCCCCATCTCTCAGCGATGGGTATGAGTCGGTCTCGATCCGCGCGAACAGCGATCCCGCGGTTCTGAGCCTCATCTTCCCGAACAACGATTTTACAAGCACGATTGAGGAATAAACCAAAATTTCAATCCGTATGATATAGCGGTAGCCGCCTTGGCTATCGCTATCTTTTTGTTTTGGAGCATTCTATGACCGACAGAGCATCCCAGATGAAGGCGTTTGTACGCACACGGCGCCGCGTTTCTATCATGCTTTTCGTTTTCTTTCTCGTTGGCGCCTATCTTCTGGCGACCGTCTTTCGGATGCAGGTATTTGAATTTCTGCGCTACCGCCAAATGGTCAACGAGCAGATCACGACCGTAACGCCGCTCCTTGCTGAGCGAGGAGCAATCCTTGATGCAAACGGCGGAATCCTTGCAGAAAGCAAAACGGTTTGGCGCGTGTACCTGTCCCCTGTGGATATCCGTAGCAGAAGCAAAGAGGATGCGGTCGATTACACCGCCATCATCGCAAGCGGACTCTCGGCGATTCTCGACGTCCCTTACGAAACAATTGAAGCAAGAGCCAAAAAAAGCAATACAATTGATCAAACCGTCAAAAAAAGCGTCGATGAAGAAAGCTACCGAAAGGTTCTCAGCTTCGTCAAGGACCAAGGGTTGACGGGAATGGTAAACGGTGAGGCGTCGATTACTCGGAGTTACCCGAACGGCACGCTCGCGGCGCACGTGCTCGGCTTCACGGGAAGCGATCTGCAGGGACTGTTTGGACTCGAATACCAATACGATGAGATTCTACGCGGAGAAAACGGCGCCTATCTGCACGCAAAGGATGCAACGGGACGCGAGCTGGACGGCGTTTATCTCTCCTACCGCCCGGCAACCAAGGGGAACACGATTCAAACGACACTCGACCAATACATACAAAAGCAGCTCGAATATACGATCGCTCAAATCTCCGAAACCTTTGACGTGCAGAACCGCGTTTGCGGAATCGTCATGGAGGTAAAAACAGGGGCAATTTTGGGCATGGCAACCTCCGAGCCCTTTGATCCGAACAATCCATACGTGCTTGATCCGATCTCCGAAAGCCGTCTGTCCGCCTCAGGACTCGAAAAGGGTACGGAGGAATACGCCGCTCTCCGATCGGAGCTTCTCTATTCCATGTGGAGAAACAAAGCGACGAGCGAGCTTTACGAGCCGGGCTCTACCTTCAAGATTCTGACCTCTGCTATGGCACTCGATCTCGGCGTCGTCTCACCAAACGAGCGCTTTAGCTGCACGGGAGGGCTGCAGGTCGGCGGATACAACATCTCCTGTCACAAGCGAGGCGGTCACGGAAGCGGATTTACCTTCGCCTACGGACTTCAACAGTCCTGCAATCCGACGCTGATGCAGATTGGCGCACGAATCGGAGCAGAGCGGTTCTACGACTACTTTGAGGCATTCGGCTTTTTTGAAAAGACGGGGATTGATCTTCCGAGCGAGGTCACGGCGATTTTTCATAAAAAAGACACCATCGGAACGACCGAGCTGGCGACATCCTCCTTCGGTCAGCGCTTTAAGGTTTCGATTCTCGCACAGCTGACCGCCGTTGCAGCCGTTGCAAACGGTGGAAAGCTCGTTACGCCCTATCTGGTTGAGCGCATCCTTGACGATCAGGGAAACGTCGTCTCCGAGCACGAGGTAACGGTACGGCGCGAGGTCGTCAGTGAGGCGGCTGCCAAGACTGTTTCGTCGATTCTTGAGGCAGGGGTTTCCGGAGACGGCGGTGCACGAAACGCCTACGTTGACGGCTATCTCGTTGCCGCAAAAACCGGAACCAGCCAGAAATTCGACATCCTCGACGAAAACGGTAACTCGTATCTTCGAATCGGCTCCTGTGTTGCCTACGCTCCCTCGGATGATGCCGAAATTGCCGTGATTCTCGTGGTTGACGAGCCAACCACAGCCAAATACGGCGCAACGGTTGCAGCGCCTTACATTTCCTCTCTGCTCAGCTCCCTTCTTCCCTACCTTGAGGTAAAGGCGACCGGCGAAACGCGCGCACAGAGCGTCGAGATTTCAGACTATCGCGGTCTCACCGTCCCGTCTGCAAAAAATCTTCTGCGTACCTCAAAGCTCGAGGTTCTCGTCATCGGGAACGGAAAGACCGTCGTTTCGCAATTCCCGAGCCCCGGCAGCAGCATCGACGTCTCGATCGGAAGAATCATTCTCTACACAGACGGTGCAACGAGCGAAACCGTAACCGTTCCCAATCTGATCGGTATGACGGCAAAGGAGGCGAACGAGGCGTTGCTGTCGGCATCCTTGAACGTCTCTCTGTTCGGCGTACGCTATGCGAGAGGAAACGAGATCCCAACCGTTACCTCTCAAAGCATTCCGCCGGGAACGGTTTTGCCGATCGGCAGTGTCGTGCAGATTTGCGTGATCTATCCGAACGATAAAGATTAAAGGAGAAAAGAGTTATGAAGCTATCCGAGCTGATCTGCAAAGATGAATACCGCACGCGATCGGTGTTCGATGATCCCGAGATCAAGCACGTCGCGCGATCAATCGACGCAATCCGCCCTTACACGCTTTTTGTCTGCATACGCGGCAGAAACGTCGATACTCACACGCTTCTTCGGGAAGCCGTTGCCGCAGGCGCATCGGTCGTGATCGTCGAGATCGGCTCGGGATTTCAGCGAATACCGGGGATCCCGATTCTTGAGGTTCCCAGCTCGCGGATTGCCTACGCAAAGATTTGCAGCCGCTTTTTCGGCTCGCCCGAAAAGCATCTGTGCATCGTCGGCGTGACCGGCACAAACGGAAAAACGACGACCGCGCATATGTTGACCTCCATACTTCGCCAAAACGGATACAAAACGGGGCTCATCGGTACGGTACGATGCGAAACGGCAGGCGCAAGAAACGAGAAGCCCGCAACCGCTGCCACGATGACGACACCCGAGCCGGAGATTCTGTATCCTCTCCTGGAAGAAATGGTTGAAAACGGCGTAACGCACGCCGTCATGGAGGTCTCCTCTCACGCGCTGGCGCAGGGACGTGTCGCCCCGATCCACTTTTCGGTTGCCGTATTTACCAATCTTTCCCCCGAGCATCTTGACTATCACCGTACGCAAGAGGAATACCTGGCGGCAAAAGCAATCCTTTTCGGACAATGCCGGCGTGCGGCGGTTCTGCTTGATTGCGAGGGCGCGGAGGCGATCTGTAAGGCAACGAAGGGCGAGCTTTATACCTGCAGCCTTAACGACACGCCAGGCGTCTGTGCAAGCGCAGGTATTCTCAAAGCAGATTCCATGAGGGGAAGCCATATCCGACTTCGTCTCGGCGAGCAAGCGATCGAAACCTATCTCCCCTTTCCGGGTACGTTTTCGGTAGAAAATGCACTCTGTGCTTCCCTTGCCGCCCACCTTCTCGGCGTATCACCTGAAAAAATCAGGCAAGCGCTTCCCAAAGTGGAGCCGATCCCGGGAAGAATGGAACGGCTTGAGCTCGGTGACCGCGGCTTTGAAATCATCATTGACTATGCGCATACCGAACGGGCGCTTCGGAGACTCTTAAACACGGTGCGCTCGTGTATGAGCGAGCCGAACGGTCGGCTCCTTTTGCTCTTCGGCTGCGGCGGAGAGCGAGATCGCTCCAAGAGAAAAATGATGGGACGATGCGCCGAAGAGCTTGCCGATTTTACAATCGTTACCTCGGATAACAGCCGACGCGAGGATCCAAAGCAAATCATCCGTGAAATTCTCGTCGGTATGCCGCAAAAGGAAAAGCGTCGCGTAATTTTAAGTCGGCAACGTGCCATTGCCTACGCCGTCTCTATCGCACGGAAGGGAGACGTGCTGCTGCTCGTCGGAAAGGGGCACGAAACCTACGAGGCGATCGGGGGATTACTGCGTCCGTTCGATGAGCGAAAAATCGTAAAAAAAGCGCTTGAGGAAAGAGAAAATGCGCATACTATTCTCGCTACGAACCGAGGAAACAAAGCATGAGAATTTCTCTTTGCGAGCCGATGACAGCCTTTTCGCTCCCTGCAAACGAACTCGTTTGCGGGTTATCGGATGACATCTCTTTTTCGGGAATCGCAACCGATTCCGAGCAGGTGTGTGAGGGAGATCTCTTTCTTGCTTTTCGGGGTGAACGCCACGACGGTAACGATTATATTAAAGATGCGCTTGCCAAGGGTGCCGCCTTCGCCGTCAGCGAAACGCAAGCCGGAGAAAAAATCGTTCGGTGCCGCCGTTTGATTTCCCTACTGTATGAGATGGCAAAAGAAAGGCTAAACGAGATCGCTCCGCGCGTCGTCGCCGTTACCGGAAGTGTCGGAAAATCGACCTATCTTGCCTACGCATCGACGTTGCTTTCGCAGCGTATGCGTCTGCATCTTCCAAGCGGAAATTATAACACCGATATCGGACTGCCGATGACCGTTCTCTGTATGCCTCGAACGACAGAGCTTTTACTTTTGGAAATGGGAGCAAGGCATCTCGGAGAAATCGCCCGACTTTCCCTTCTCGTAAAGCCGCATATTGCCGTCTTAACGAGAATCGGTCATTCCCATCTCGAAACCCTCGGAGATCTTCGAGGCGTTCTGCGTGCAAAAAGCGAAATTATCCTCGGGCTTCGGGAAAACGGAACGCTGCTCTACAATCACGACGATTCTCTTCTTCGCGTCTGGAGCCAAGGACTTGACTGTAGGCGCATTGGCGTTTCGCTCGGAGACGGAAATGGAGCTCTCACGTTAAGTGAGGCGAGCAAGCGCGGAGAGCTGACTCTGAAATTCGGGGAGGTTCGAATCGACGGAATCTTGCTCAAGACGCGCGGGGAGGCAAGCGAGCTTGCCGCCGCCCTTTCCGCAGCAACCGCCCTTTTGCTCGGCGTTCCAAATCAACAGATCAGGGATGCGCTTTCGTTATGCAGGGCACCGTCAATGCGGCAGGAAAAGCGGATACACGACGGAATCCTTTATATCATGGATGCCTATAACGCCTCGCCCGAATCATCGCGTGCTGCGTTAGAGCTGCTCAAGGATAGTAAGGTCCCCGGGCGCCGATACGCGCTGCTGGGGGATATGCTCGAGCTCGGGTGCGATGCAGAGGCACTTCACTTTTCTCTTGGGATCAGCGCCGTCAAGGCCGGTGTCACCGATCTGTACTGCATCGGCAGACTCGGAGAAAAAACAGCCGAGGGGGCGGCCTTTGCAGGATTGCCGAGAGAACGAATACGGCTGTTTGAGAGAAGCGAAAAGGCGCGACTTTGCGAGATCCTGAGACAAGAGCTCAAGAAAGGCGACGCACTGCTTTTAAAGGGATCGCGGGCGCTCGGACTCGAATCCGTGCTTTCATCCCTGACAGAATGATCAATAAAAAAGGAGCCCCAAATGCCAATCCATCTGTTTTTGCTTTGCCTTTTGCTTTCCTTTATTCTCACGCTCATATTATGTAAGCGTATCATCCCGATCCTGATGCAAAAAAAGCTCGGGCAAAAGATTCTCGAGATCGGACCGCGCTGGCATAAAAACAAGGAGGGGACGCCGACGATGGGCGGCATCTGCTTTCTGATACCGATTTTGACCGTCGGTGTCCTCGCGCTTCTTCTGATTTACAAAAGGATGCCAACGGAGGATTTGATCGGCGGGATTCTTACCTTGCTTTTTGCGCTTTCAAACGCCTTGATCGGCTTGATTGACGATCTCACAAAGTTCAAAAAGAAGCAAAATCAGGGTCTTACCCCAAGGCAGAAGTTGGTTTTGCAGACAAGCGTTGCAACGGGATACCTGGCACTTCTAACTCTTTATTGCAAGCTCGAAACCAATCTTCAGATCCCTTTCACCGACCTTGAAATTGAGCTCGGGATGCTGTTTTATCCCTTTGCGCTTCTCCTTTTGGTCGGCGTTGTGAACTGTGCCAATCTGACAGACGGGCTTGACGGACTCGCAACGAGCGTTGCCGCGATTCTCGCAGGCTTTTTTTCGCTCCTTGCAACGCTGCTCTACTCGGAAACCGTGCTACTCTTTTCGGGGGCAGTGCTTGGCGGTACCCTTGCGTTTCTGATCTTTAACTACCATCCGGCTCGGGTATTCATGGGGGACACCGGCTCGCTTTTCCTCGGTGCAATTCTTTCGGGGCTTTCGCTTTTGCTCGGAGATATCGGATTGATCGTCATTGGCGGTTCGCTCTATTTATTAGAGGGGGCTTCCGTGATTTTGCAGGTTCTTTATTTTAAGCTCACGAGGGGAAAGCGCCTCTTTCTCATGGCTCCGCTGCATCATCACTTTGAGCGTCAGGGATGGAGCGAGGTAAAGGTCGTCTCTGCTTTTTCCATCTTTTCCTTTTTCAGCTGTCTCGTTGCCTTTTTCGCCTATCTGTGAGGTCACGGTATGCTACCTGATATTTCGAAAATCCGCCTTTCCCTTCGGGAGAACCCAAAAGGGGGCTTCAGCCGCGAGCTTCTTTGCATCGTTCTGATTCTTTCGCTTGCCGGCTCTGCGATGATTTTTTCGGCAAGCTACGCCTATGCAGAGATACGATACGGAAGCCCCTACTACTTTATCCTTCGTCAAAGCATCTGGCTCGTCGTCGGAATCGCGCTCATGCTTGCACTCTCAACTGTTCCCTGTGAGGTTCTTTACCGCCTGTCGCCGCTTCTTTACGGTATCACGGTTCTTCTCCTTTTGGCGGTTCTCGTCATCGGAATCAGCGGAAACGGTGCCCAAAGATGGATCTCGCTCGGTCCGATCACAATTCAACCTTCCGAGGTTGCAAAAACGACGCTCGTTCTGATGCTGGCGCGCTACTACCAAAAGAATGCCGATCGCGCCTTTGCCAGACGCGGCCGAGATTCCTTGATTTCCGGAACGGTTCTTCCCTTCCTTCTGATCGGGGGAATCTGCTTTCTCGTCATGCTGCAAAAGCATCTGTCTGGGCTGATTATCATCGGATGCATCGGCGTTTCCGTGATGTTTCTTTCGGGGATCCGACTTCGCTATCTCGGGGTCCTCGGCTTTCTTGCCTCTCTCGGAGTGACAGCACTTGCGATCTTTACCGATTATACCAAGCGACGGATCACGATCTGGCAAAATCCCGAGCTGTATCCGCTTGACGGCGGCTGGCAGACCCTGCAAGGACTGATGGCAATCGGATCGGGGGGCTTTTTCGGACGTGGATTCGGCAAAAGTCTACTCAAATTCAGCTACGTATCCGAGCCAGCTAACGATATGATCTTCACTATCCTATGCGAGGAGCTCGGCTTTCTCGGTGCCGCTCTGACGCTTTCACTTTTCGCACTTTTCATTCGACGCGTATTTCGTATCGCCTTAAAATCCTACAATACCTTTTCGCGCCTCGTTGCGCTCGGAATCGGATGTAAAGTAGGACTGCAGGTGCTTCTCAACGTCGCCGTCGTAACGAACACGATCCCGAATACAGGCATTTCTCTGCCTTTCTTCAGCTACGGAGGCTCCTCGCTTCTGATGCTCTTTGCCGAAATGGGAATCCTGCTTTCGATCTCAAAGCAGGCAAGCTACAACGACTGAAGGGAGTAAAGGATGAAGATTCTTCTCAGCGGCGGCGGAACCGCAGGACATATTAACCCGGCGATTGCCATCGCACAGATCCTCTCACAAGCCTACCCGAGCGCCGAGCTCCTGTTCGTCGGAACGCCAAACGGCATGGAAGCATCGCTCGTTCGGGATGCAGGCTATCGGATGCTTGAGCTCCCGGTTGAAGGGCTCAGGAGAAGCCTTACGCCGCAAAACGTGAAAATCATATGGAAAGCACTCGCCGCCACAAAACGAGCGCGGGAGCTGCTTGAAAAGGAGCGACCGCGACTTGTCATCGGAACCGGAGGATACGTTTGCTACCCAATTCTGCGAGCCGCACAGCATCTCGGAATCCGGACCGCGCTGCACGAATCAAACGCATACCCGGGTCTCGCCGTACGCCTGCTCTCGAAACGAGCCGACGCCGTCCTTCTTAACTTCAAGGCAAGTGAGCGATCTCTGCCGAAGGGCACGCGAGCCGTGATTACGGGGAATCCCATGCGTGCCGAGTTCTCGAGCTGCGACCGCCGAAGCGCAAGAGCCAAGCTCAATCTGCAAGGGGAGGATCTGCTTTTGCTTTCCTTTGGCGGAAGTCTCGGAGCGGCAACTCTGAACGCCGCCGTATGCGAAGCAATCCCGCATCTGCTTCGCCGCCACAAAAATCTGCACGTGATCCACGCGACCGGCAAAAAGAACTATGAGGATTTTTGTAGAAATTTCGATAGTTATTGCATGGCAGATAGAAAAAGATTTCGAATACTGCCGTTCATCGACGATATGCCGAGCTATATGACAGCCGCGGATCTTTTGCTTTGTCGAAGCGGCGCCATGACGCTCACTGAGGCGGCATACACCGAAACTCCGGCGATCCTCGTACCGTTTCCCGGCGCTACCGATGATCATCAAACAAAAAACGCCATGGCGCTTGCTGAAATCGGAGCGGCAAAGCTGATACCCGATAGCGAGCTGTCTCCCGAAATGCTCCTGATGACGGTCGGCAAGCTGCTGCAAGAGAAGGGGCAACTCGAAACGATGAAAGCAGCCGTCTCGTCGCTTGCCGTTCGGGATGCCAACGACCGGATTCTTCGTTCGCTTTCGGGGCTTCTCTCTTGACAGAGCCTTTCCATCCTGCCTTATATTATAGCTCAAAAATCTCAAATATTATTAACAAAGTGTGAATTTTGACGAGAAGGTATTGAAAAAAAAAGAGCGTTTTTGTATTATATATTTGAATAAACTATTCGTAGTACAAAGAGCCGGGTCAGCCCTTTCGGGCGAGCCATGGGAGGATAACAACAATGGCATTTGAATTTGACGAAGTATACGATAGCGGTGTGAACATTAAGGTTATCGGTGTCGGCGGCGGCGGAAACAACGCCGTAAACCGCATGATCTCCACCAACATCCGCGGTGTTGAGTTTATCGCGGTCAATACCGATTCTCAGGCGCTTTCCTTCTCGAACGCCTCGAAGAAGCTCGTCATCGGCGAGAAGATCACTCGCGGAAAGGGCGCAGGCTCGAACCCCGAGGTCGGTCGCCGTTCGGCAGAGGAAAGCGTCGAGGAGCTTCAGCGTCTTCTTGAGGGTGCTGATATGGTCTTTGTCACGACCGGAATGGGCGGCGGAACCGGAACCGGCGCTGCTCCCGTCGTCGCCAAAATAGCAAAAGAAATGGGAATCCTCACGATCGGAATCGTTACCAAGCCCTTCATCTTCGAGGGGAAGCGCAGAATGCAGCAGGCAGACGTCGGCACCGCCACCCTTCGTGAATACGTCGATTCCCTCATCGTCATTCCGAACGAACGTCTGAAGCAGGTCTCCGAAAATCGGATTACGCTTGCCAACGCCTTTGAGACGGCCGACGAGGTTCTGCGCCGCGGCGTGCAAAGCGTTTCCGAGCTCGTCAACGTTCCCGGATTTGTCAATCTCGACTTTGCCGATGTTACCGCCATCATGAAGGATGCCGGCTACGCACATATGGGTGTGGGTACAGGCCGCGGACAAGACAAGGCGGTGATTGCGGCGACCACCGCGATCTCTTCCCCGCTTTTGGAAACCTCGATTGCAGGCGCAACCGGTGTTCTCGTCAGCATTACCGCCGCTCCCGACATCGGCCTTGAGGAGGTCGATCTTGCCTCAACGATGATCGCAAAGGAGGCGCATCCCGACGCCAACATTATCTGGGGCGCAGCATTTGACCCTTCGCTTGAGGACGAAATGCGCGTCACAATCATTGCCACCGGCTTTGAAAAGGCCGAGCGGCAACCGCTTGTCGAAACGGTTGCCGCTGAGCCCGTGCTTGACGAGTGCGCCGATGCCGAGCCCACGACCGAGCAAAGCACTGCCGAAGCTCCCCGCGCTCTCCACGAGGAGGCTGAAAGCGCTCCGCTTTCGGACAGCGAGCTTGACGATATTTTGGCAATCCTCCGCAAGAGAAAATAACAGATCGGTAAAACGAAAGCAGCCGACCGCTTTGAAGTGAACCCAAAAGTTTAGACAAAAATCAAATATTAAATTGCTTGTGAATGAGCTCGGTACTCCACCGGGCTCATTCCTTTTAGTTTTAATGAAATTCTCTCGTTGTTGTAGTAATGTATGTATTCCTCCAACTTC
>JAZNFP010000033.1:0-3779 GCA_045576095.1 Eubacteriales bacterium | reverse complement strand
GTTTGCTCCCTCCGAGAGGGAGCAAACGGCACTAGAAAAATCCGAGATAAAATGAAGAAATCCGAAGGATTTCAACCTGAAAAGATTCGCAAAGAAAATCACCTCACTTTGTGAACTTTCTTTTGGCTTGATCCTTCGGATTTTTTCGGTCTCGTCAAATGTGACAGCCCCTTTTGGATGGCTTAAGGCTTGCAGGATCCGCACGCCGTGTATCCGTCGTCGATCAGATCGGCTCTCGAGCCTGTATACTCCTGCTTGTTATGCTCCTTGATCGTTTTGACCGAGGAGCAATCCGGATCGTGAAAGCGCTTTGAGGAGGTATTGAGAATATAGGTGCCGACGACCTCGCCGTCCACGTTCGTTACGGGGGGCGTCGTCACGGGGGGTGTCGTCACAGGGGGCGGATCGCTTGAGAGGTAGTTCTCGCCGGTCGCGTAGTCGATCGTGATGCCGGGCTGATTGTTGTAAACGTACACGCAAAAGCAGACGCCGTCGCCGTCGTCCTCAACCGAGTACGCCTCCATCAGAACGCCGCGTGCGACAAGCTCCTTTTCGACGTAGATCGGCGTGACGCGGTACATGACGTGATTGTTGGTTTCCTTGACGTAGTCGGCGACCATGTTCTCAAAGGGGAGCATCCCCTCGACGTTGAAAAAGCGCGTGCCTGTGATGAGATTCCTCTTGTTTGCGTTCTCACCGGTCAGCTGAAAGCCGATCAGGTGGGAGCGATTGTAGATGTAGCCGCCCGAAACGAGACTGCTGTCGTAGCGGTGGTTGTTTCCCTCCCAGCCCGAGGGCGTGACAGAGCCGATCTCCTCGCGGTCGTCGCTTGGCATCAGATCCCGTCCGATCGACGCCTCGGCATAGCCGCAGCGCCCGAGCGCGTCAAGCTCGCTGTAAAACTCGTAGGATTCGCGCGAGAGCTCCCCTGCCTCGAAGGTCGGGAGATTGTCGTAAACGGTGACGAAGGGATAGCCCGCAAAGGGCGGAATATCGGCAAGGGTTGCGGCGTCGAGCGGCCCTGCCGTCGTCTCGGGCGGTGTCGTTGCGCCGGGGATGAGGTCCTTGATGCATCCCGTCAGAGAGACGAGCAGAAGCAAAAGCGAGAGAAGCGAGAGTAGAGTCTTTTTCATTTCACGTAGGTCTCCTTGGTGATTTTTTCATGGGACGTGCCGACGAAGGTCACGCGGCTTTTGAGTCGGAACAGAGAGAGATCCGCATCGAAATAGCGATCGGCGGGATAGCTTCGCCCCCAACGGTAGAGCGTGACGGCATCGAACCCGACAAGCTCGCGCGGCATCTCGCACGCTTCAAGAAATACGGCGGCATCCGAGACGCCCCTTGCCTCGGCAATCGGGTCGTCCGAGATCCGAAGGGGAGCCCGAAGCCCCTCAAAGAGCCCCTTCGAGTAGGGCAAAAGGAAAAGCGGCGCTCCGCCGAGCTCGCGCGCGATATCCTCGGAGACGCGCGCGTCGCGGCTCTGCCTGCGTCCCGCAAAGCAAACGCCCATTCGATCGTCAACGCATAGAATCAGTCTCATGGCAGTTCTCCTTATTTCAATGTGCCAAGATACGAAAGCAACGCGGGGAAGTCGCCCGAGGGGGTCGAAAGCCCATCGGCGTTGCCCATCTGACAGTCGGTGAGGAAAAAGGTTTTCATCCCGAGCGACGCCGATGCGCGGATGTCCTCGTCGGCGTGGTTCCCGATCATCAGGGAACGCTCGGAGCAGGCACCGAGCGTGTCTAAAATCAGGCGGTAGTAAAGGGGACTTGGCTTTGCTGCGCGCGAGGTCTCGTAGGTCGTGACAAGATCGAAATCCGAGGGCGAGAGCCCTGCCCATGCGAGCCTTGCCTCGATGGCAACGGCAGGGAAAAGGGGATTCGTTGCCAAAACGACGTGCTCTGCCTTCTCTCTTGCAAGCGAAACGGCGGCTTTTGCATTCGGTGTCGGGGCGGTGAATGCTCTCGCACGGTGGAAGTCGCTTCGGTAAAAGGCGTCAAGGTATTTCTCGTCGTCGTATACGCGCTCGCCGAGCCGCTCGGCAAAGGCGCGGAAGAAGGCGGTCTCGTTGGTCTCGGTTCCGTCGTTTCTCACCATCGCCGAAACGCCGTGCCACATTGCCGAGAGCATTTCCTTCGGCTCGTACCCGTGGGGGATCAGCGCCGCCGAAAGGAGCTTCAGATAGCCCTCGGTAAAGACGTCGTTATCCATCGGAAGCAGCGTTCCGTCAAGATCAAATAAAATCGCGTCGAGCATCGCTTGAAAATTCTCCGTTCCCTTATTCTCTACATCCAGTATTATACCGAAAAAGGGTGCGCGCTGTCAAGTGCGCCATGCCGTTCCCCATGCGAATTTTGCGCGGGGGGACGGCTTTTTTCTTTCTTCCGCCCTTTTTTTGACGGAAGCAACCGCAGGATCTTAAAATTAGTGATAATTATCACTATATCAAGTGAGTTTAATCACTTTTTAGATTATAATGAGAAGGAGAATGGATGATAATGGAAACAAGGGAGAGAGGGGATCATTCGGTGACGATTCATCAAAGACTCAAGGATCTGCGCGAGGATCACGATCTGACGCAGACCGAGGCAGGCAAAATCATCGGCATCAGCCAATCGGATTACGGAAAATACGAGCGCGGCGAGATGATGATGGGCATTGACAAGTATATCAAATTCGCAAGGTTTTATAACGTTTCGATCGACTATCTGTGCGGAATTATCGATACGCCGAGGGCGCTTGTGCGGGATGAAGCGCGCGTGATGCAGGGGAAGGGGGACCGAGCCCTTTTGCTTGCCTATCACAGTGCGCCGGTCAAAATCAGAAACGCGATCAAGGATTTGCTCAAGGGCTCATCAACCAAAAACGCGGGGGGATGAATCAAATGAACGACGAAACGCTTTTGCTTTTGCTCTGCCGCGCGGCGCTCACCGACGCGGAGCTTGACGCGACGCCTCTTCGCTCGCTTGACGGCGAGGGGTGGGCTTCGCTCTACCGACTTTGCAAGCATCACGATCTTGCCCATCTTGCCGCTCGGGGGGTGTCTCGGCTTTCCCTTTCGCCGCCGAAGGAAATTCTTGCGAAGCTCAACAAGCAGGCGATGATTGCTCTCTACCGAACCGAGCAGGTCACCTTCGAGCTTGCCTCGCTTACCGAGGCATTGGGGCGAGCCGAAATTTTGCATTTGCCGCTCAAGGGCTCTCATCTTCGGACCCTCTATCCGTCGCCCGAGCTTCGGCTTTCCTGTGATATTGATCTGCTCGTGCGGCGAGAGGATCTTGCCCGTGCAAGAGAGGTGCTCACGCTCGAGCTCGGGTATACCGATCGGGGCGAGGACTCGCACGACGTGCAGACCGTGGCGCCGAGCGGGCTTCACGTAGAGCTGCATTTCGATCTGATCGAATCGAGCGTTCTCCCCGAGGCAGCCAAGCTTCTTGAGGGCGTATGGGAGCATACCGAGCCGATCGGCGAGGGCTCCTATACCGTGCGGCTGTCCGACGAGTTCTTCTATTTCTATCATATCGCACATATGGCAAAGCATCTGACCGAAACGGGGGGCTGCGGCGTGCGTCCCTTCCTTGACCTGTTCGTGCTCTCCCGCACCGGGCGGTGCGGTGATGCGGAGAAGCGTGTGGCGCTCCTTTCGCTTGGCGGGCTTTCGGCGTTTGAGGCGGCGGCGCTTGAGCTTGCAGGCGCGTGGCTTGGCGGAAAAGAGGTCACACCGCGTGCCGAGGCGCTCGGGGAATTTATTTTGACGGGCGGTGTTTACGGGGTGGTCG
>JAZNFP010000032.1:0-7657 GCA_045576095.1 Eubacteriales bacterium | reverse complement strand
CCCCCCCCCCCTTTGCAACAAAACGCCGCCCGGCCCTCTGTTTTGAGGCACCCCCGCTTGCTTTGTCGGAGTCGCACAGCTTACAGGGAGTACAGCTTATACAGCTCGGCGTAAAGCCCGTTCCTTGCAAGAAGCTCGTCGTGACTTCCCGACTCGACGATACCGTCCTCGGTCAGAACGAGAATGCGGTCAGCCGAGCGAACGGTGGTCAGCCGATGCGCGATCGTAAAGGTGGTCCGTCCTCGAACCAGCGCCTCGAGGCTTCTTTGCACGAGCCGCTCGCTTTCATTATCGAGCGCCGAGGTTGCCTCGTCGAGAATCAGAATCGGGGGGTTTTTCAGGAACACCCGCGCGATTGAGAGCCTCTGCTTCTGTCCACCCGAAAGCTTCACGCCGCGCTCACCGACGTAGGTATCGTAGCCGTCGGGGAGCGATAGGATGAACTCCTCGGCACCCGCCAGGCGCGCCGCCTCTGCAATCTCGGCGTCGGTGGCGTCCTTTTTCCCATAGGCAATATTTTCGCGTACCGTTCCGGAAAAGAGGTAGACGTCCTGAGCGACGACGCCGATCTGCTCGCGCAGCGAATGCAGCGTTACGTTTCGGATATCGGTACCGTCAATCAAAATGCTTCCCTCACTCGCCTCGTAAAAGCGCGGAATCAGCGAGCAAAGCGTCGTTTTTCCGCCGCCCGACGGACCGACCAGGGCAACGCTTTCCCCTGCCTTCACCGAAAGATCCAGGTGCGAGAGAACCGGCTTTGCATCCCCCTCGTAGGAGAAGGTCACGTCTCGGAAGGTCACCTCGCCCTTGACCTCGGTCAGCTCGACTGCATCAGGGGAGTCCTTGATCTTGGGCTCGATATCCATAATCTCGCAAAAGCGCTCGATGCCTGTCATGCCGCGCTGGAACTGCTCGGCGTACTCCACGATGCGGCGCACCGAGCCGAGCAGAGTAGAGACGAACAGGATGAACGCAACGTAATCCCCCGCCGTGATCTCTCCCTGCATCAGAAGGGCGGCACCGAGGACTACGACCAGAATGTACATCACGCCGTCAAACAGGCGCGTCGAGGACGTAAAGCCCGCCATGATATGATAGACCTTCGTTTTGATCGCAAGGAAGCGGCGGTTGCCCTCTCCGAATTTTTCCTGCTCGAGCGCCTCGTTGGCAAACGAGCGCACGACGCGGATGCCGAGCAGGCTGTCCTCCACCCGTGAGTTCAGCTCGCCGACCTGTACGCGCGAGGCGGCAAAGCCCTTCTTCATGCGCCGATTGAAGAAGAAGAGCACGAATATGATCGGCGGAACCGCCGCAAAGACGACCAGCGTCAGAGGGGGACTCATCGAATAAAGCAAACCGAATGAGCCGACGATCTTGATGGCGGCAATAAAGAACTCCTCGGGACAGTGGTGCGAGAACTCTGTTACGTCGAAGAGATCACTCGTCATACGGGACATGAGCGTTCCGACCTTGGTGTTGTCGTAATAGGTGAAGGAGAGCCTTTGCAGGTGCGCGAAGAAGTCGCGGCGCATATCGGTCTCCATTTTCGTGCCCATGATATGCCCGACCGACGCCATAAAGTAGTTGGCAACGGTGTCGATCACGCGAAGCACGAGGTAAATCACGGCACAGCGCACGATCAGCGAGCGCGTCAGCGCCATCGGCTCGGCGGTTGCCGCCCCCGTGATCTCCCGAACGAGCATCGGAAACACCAGCTCACACGCCGTTGTCAGCGCGGCACAAAGGAGATCGAGGAGCATGATCCCGCGATAGGGCCTGTAATACGGCAGAAAGCGGTGCAAGAGGCGCCCTGCCCCGTTCTTTTTTCGTTTCATACTGTCTCCGTTCGTCATTTCTTTCAAGGGATATTATAGCACAGAGGATCATTTTTTCGCAAGATCGTTTTCAAAAAAATCAAGGCAGATCACGCGGCAGGGGCAGGATAGAATCTGTCGCCGCAGGGAAAACCAGAGCCATGGCGAAAGCGCAAGCCGACCGCCTGACGGAGAGTGGCTCCGCCGTCGGGGGAAGCTTGGCGTGCGAATGAAAAGAACGAGATACCCGTCCTCGGAAAGTCGCCTTGCGAGCCCGTCTCCACTCTCCGCGCAAAGCAAAACGAGCCGCTCTCCCCGAAGCTGCGGCAAAAGTCGGTTGGCAGTGCGGGCGCGGACGTGCAGCATCAACGGCAAAAGCACCAAAAACGAAGCCGCCGCGAGCGGAGCGAGCAAAAGAAGAGCAAGCGAGAGCAACAGAAGGAGCGCCCCCGACTCGAGCAGAAGAACGAGCCAAACGAGGAGGCGCAGAATGCGCCTGAGCCAAAGCGTTGGGCGAAGGAAGCGCCAAACGCGCCGATAAAGCCGCAGAAAGCCGCCCCCCAGCAGGAGCGAGGCAAGATACGAGGCGTACCCCCGACACTCAAAAAAGCTCTTCTCTCTCTTTCTCATGCAAAGCCCCCCTTCTGCCTACCAAAAAGTATGGCTCCGCAACCGAAATTCATACGAAGGGGCTGTCCCGGCTTCAAGCTTGAGACAGCCCCTTTCATTACGGAATATCGAGTTCGAGCGGATCGTCCAGCTCATGCGGCACGGGACGGCCGTTCTTTTTTCTCTGCTTAACGCACTCGGTCAGAAGATACTCGATCTGCCCGTTGAGCGAGCGAAAGTCGTCCTCCGCCCACGCCGCAATCGCGGCGTAGAGCTTTTCCGAGATGCGAAGCGGAATCTGCTTTTTTTCGCCTGCCATATCAGTACAGCGATCCGGAGTTGACGATCGGCTGTGCGTCCTTGCTTCCGCAGAGAACGACGAGAAGGTTCGAAACCATCGCCGCCTTGCGCTCCTCGTCGAGCACCACCGTCTGATTTTCGGAGAGCCGCTCGAGCGCCATCTCGACCATGCCGACGGCACCGTCAACGATCATACGCCTTGCGTCGATGATCGCGCTTGCCTGCTGGCGCTGAAGCATGATTGCGGCAATCTCGGTCGCATAGGAAAGATTGGTAATCCGCGCCTCAATGACCTCGATGCCCGCTTCGGCAACGCGGCTCTGAATCTCCTCTTTAATCCGGGCGGCAACGATCTCGCTCGAGCCGCGCAGGCTTCCGTCGTCGGGGTTCCCGTCACCGGTCGTATCAATGCCGGGGGCAACGTCGTAGGGATAGAGACGGACGATGTTGCGAAGCGAGGCGTCGCACTGCAGCGAAAGGAACTCCTTGAAGTTGTCAACGGCAAAAACCGCACGCGCGGTATCGACGATCCGCCAGGTCACGGCGATGCCGATCTCAACAGGATTGCCGAGGCAATCGTTGATCTTCTGCTTGTTGTTCGAAAGCGTCATCACCTTCAGCGAAATGCGCTTATCGACCGTTTGCACCGCTGCGCTTCCCTTCTTCGGCGCGGGCGTCTCAAGAGTCGTGACATCTCCGCTCTGGTTCAGTTTGGTCTTTGCGGCGGGATTGACCGACGTGCAGAAGGGGTTGACGGCGTAAAAGCCGTCGCCCGACAGCGTTCCGTAATACTTGCCGAACAGTGTCAGAACCAGCGCCTCCTGCGGACGGAGCACCTTCAGCCCGAGATACGGCAGCCAGCCGATGCAGAGCCAGACGATGCCGACGGCGATGCAGGGATAGGCGTACGCCGCGCCGCGCTCGTCACCGATCGCGCCGACGATGAGAATTGCTGCCGCGGCAAGCAGAGCAAGCGAGGTCAGGGTGAGCACCGCCATCCCGTGCTTTTTGTTTTTCAAAATCTTTTCGGTCATCATACGATTCCTCCATTCGTTTTTGACACCTTTATGATATCATTTTGATATCTATTTGTCAAGAGCGATCTCAAAAATTTTTCGATGGCGATCGCTCGAACGGCTCTTGCCTTTCGGATGAATTTGTGGTATAATGATAAATTGAACAGAAATTCGGATACAGGACCACCGCAGAGGCATTCGCATCAGCGGAGAAAGGATGGAATACATGAGCAAGCCGACCGTTGCCATCGTCGGGCGCCCGAACGTCGGGAAAAGCACGCTCTTCAATCTTCTGATCGGAGAGAGGCGCTCGATCGTTGAGGATACGCCCGGGGTCACGCGCGACCGCATCTACGGTGAGGTGGAATGGAGAAACCGCCGTTTTCTTCTCGTGGATACAGGGGGAATCGAGCCGAAAACCGACGATATCATCCTAAAGCAAATGCGCTTTCAGGCAGAGGTGGCGCTCGAGTCTGCCGACGTCATCATCTTCCTCGTCGATGCCAAGGCGGGGCTGGTTGCGGACGACCGCGAGATCGCCTCGATGCTGAAAAAGAGCCGCAAGCCGGTCGTGATCGCCGTCAACAAGGCAGATAAGATCGGTGAGCCGCCCGCCGAGCTTTACGAATTCTACGAGCTCGGCTTCGACTCGGATCCGATTGCCGTCTCGTCGCTTCACAGACTCGGCGCGGGCGACCTGCTCGACGCCGTATACGAGCATTTTCCCGAGGAGGACGAGCAGTCCTTTGACGACGGCCGCATCAACGTTGCCGTAATCGGAAAGCCGAATGCGGGAAAGTCCTCGATCGTCAACCGCATGGTAGGCGAGGAGCGTTCGATCGTCTCGGATATTCCCGGAACAACCCGAGATGCGGTGGATACCCTGATTACCACCGAGCAGGGCGTCTTCAATCTGATCGACACGGCGGGCATCCGCCGCAAGAGCAAGATCGAGGACAGAATCGAGCACTATTCGGTCCTTCGCGCCAAGACGGCGGTGGACCGTGCCGACGTTTGCCTCGTCATGATTGACGCAGGCGAGGGCATTACCGAGCAGGACGAGAAGATCGCCGGTATCGCGCACGAGGCGGGTAAGGCGTCGATCATCGTCGTCAACAAGTGGGATTCGATCGAAAAGGACAACCGTTCGGTCAAAAGCTTCACCGATAAAATCCGCATTGCGCTCGCCTATATGCCCTACGCGCCGATCGCCTTCGTTTCGGCAAAGACCGGGCAGAGAGTCACGGGGCTCTATGAGACGATCGGTCACGTTTACGAGCGCGCCAACTTCCGCGTGACGACCGGAATGCTCAACGATCTGCTCTCCGATGCGATGACGCGCCATCAGCCGCCCTCGGACAAGGGCAAGCGCCTTCGCATCTACTATGCGACGCAGACCTCGGTTGCGCCCCCGACCTTTACCTTCTTCTGTAACGACGCGGAGCTGTTCCATTTCTCCTACCGGAGATACCTTGAGAATTGCCTGCGCGAAACCTTTGATTTCCAGGGAACGCCGATCCGCATCGTGGTGCGCGAGCGAGACGACGATCCGAAATAATTTTTCTTTTGCTTGCAAAGGGAGGAATCTATGTTTGTTGATCACGTTGTGATCTCGGTCAAGGCAGGCGATGGCGGAAACGGCGCCATCACCTTTCACCGAGAGAAATACGTTCCCGCGGGGGGACCCGACGGTGGAGACGGCGGCCGCGGCGGAAGCATCATCTTCCGCGTCGATGAGGGCCCCAACACCCTGCTTGCCTTCCGCTACAAGAGAAAATTCACAGCCGAGCGAGGAGCCGACGGCCTCGGCGGAAAGATGCACGGAAAGTCGGGCGAGGACGTCGTTATCACGGTGCCGCCCGGAACCCTTTTGCGCGATGCCAAAACGGGGCGGATCCTTTTCGATATGTCGCGCGACCGCGAGTTCGTTGCCTGCAAGGGCGGACGAGGCGGTTGGGGAAACCGCCATTTCGCAACCCCGACGCGGCAGATCCCCCGATTCGCCAAAAGCGGAACCAAGGGCGAGGAGCGCGAGATTCTGCTTGAGCTGAAGATGCTCGCAGACGTCGGACTCATCGGCTTTCCGAACGTCGGAAAATCGACTCTCCTCTCGCGCGTCTCCAAGGCGAGGCCGAAGATCGCCGATTACCATTTCACCACACTTTCGCCCAACCTCGGCGTTGTCTCCGAGGGCGGCGATAAGGGCTTCGTCATGGCGGATATCCCCGGACTGATCGAGGGCGCCTCGCAGGGACTTGGGCTTGGGCACGATTTTCTCCGCCACATCGACCGTTGCCGCCTTCTGATCCATATCGTGGACGTCTCGGGCTGCGAGGGACGCGATCCCGTTGAGGATCTTCTCGTGATCGACCGTGAGCTTAAGGGATACAGCCCCGAGCTTGCAAACCGTCCGCAGATCGTCGTGGCAGGCAAATGCGATGCGCTCGATCCCGATTCGGACAATCTTCTGCGCCTGCAGGCAAAGGCGAAGGAGCTCGGCAGACCCTTCGTCAAAATCTCGGCGGCGACAGGAGAGGGGCTTCGCGCTCTGATCTCTCTTGCCTCGGAGATGCTTGCCGAGCTTCCCCCGCAAAGGGAGTACGAGCCCGAGGTCACGACCGAGGAACTTGTGCTTGAGTCGGCGCCCGAGGACGTGCGGAAAACGACGGTACGCCGCGAGGGCGACGTTTTCTACGTCGAGGGCAAGTGGCTCATCGACTTTATGGGCCGCATCGACTTCGGCGTTTACGAGCAGCTGGAGTTCTTCCAGCGCGTGCTGCGCAAAAACGGTGTGATTGATCTCTTGCGCGAGCAGGGGATCGAGGAAGGAAACACCGTGAATATCTACGATTTTGAGTTTGATTTCGTCTATTGATCTCGAAGGGGCGCCGAAATGAACGAACGCTTGACCGAGCAAATGGCACGAGCGGGGATCGCTGACTACAGGGCGATCCCCTTTTCCGCTTGCCGCGTGACCTTCCCCGAGCTGCTTTCCCGAACGCCCGAGCTTACGCCAAGGAGCGTTTTGCTCTACGCCGTGCCATACTTCGTGGGGGATGCGGAAAACCTCTCCGACTATGCGGCGGCAGAGGATTATCACCTCTTTTTCCGCGACCTCTCGCGCGAGCTGATCGAGGAGCTCCGAAGGGAGCATCCCGAAGCTGCCGCCGTTGCCTACGTTGATCATTCCCCGATCGACGAGCGAGACGCCGCCGCCCGAGCAGGGCTTGGGATCATCGGACGGCACGGCCTGCTCATCCATCCCCTCTACGCATCCTTCGTCTACGTCGGCGAGATCGTGACCGACCTTGACGTCTCGCTTCTGCCGAGGGCCGTCGAGCCCTCGGAGCTTCGCTTCTGCGAGGATTGCGGTGCCTGCCGCCGCGCCTGCCCCACGGGGATTCTTCGTGGCGAGGCGGGGAGCGACTGCCTCTCGGCGATCACGCAGAGAAAGGGCGAGCTCGGGGATGCCGAGCTCGATTTGATGTATCGCTGCAAAACCGTTTGGGGGTGCGACCTCTGTCAGCTTGCCTGCCCTCACACGAAGCGTGCAATTCGCGAAAATACCGTAAAAACCCCCATCCCCTTCTTCCAAAGCAACCGCACCTCACGCCTTACCTACCGCGAGGTTGCCGAGATGCCAAAGGAAGCCTTCTCTCGCCGCGCCTACGCCTGGCGGGGACGGAAAACGATCCTCCGCAACCTTCTTGCCTACGAGCAGAGGGAAAAAACGCTCCCCCGCCCCTGATCTTAAGATCAAAAAGGGCTGTCTCAAATTGATATGCACCCCAAAAGTTAGACACTTTTGGAGGTGCATATTTTTTATGAGCAAAATAGGGAGAAAAAACAAAAGATACACGCCGGAATTTAAAATTCGTGTTATAATGGATATGCGAGAACACCGATTGAATTACCACG
>JAZNFP010000031.1:0-12492 GCA_045576095.1 Eubacteriales bacterium | reverse complement strand
CATGGGAGTATGGCAAGCCGCTTTTGCATTTTGCAGAAAATGCAGGGAGCACCCCTCGTGGGTGCTTTTTCTGTTGGTGGGCCTCGCCGAGGACTCACCGCCGAAGGCGGAGAGTCCCGAAAATCGAGTGAAGCGCATCTGCAAGCTCGCTTGCAAGGGAGCGAGCGAAGATTGCTCCGCGAGCGTTTTGCGAGAGCGAAACGAGGCGCAGGGCGCCGAAGCCCGAAGGGCGTGCTCGCATGGGAGTATGGCAAGCTGCTTTTGCATTTTGCAGAAAATGCAGGGAGCACCCCTCGTGGGTGCTTTTTCTGTTGGCGGGCCTCGCCGAGGACTCGCTTGCGGTAGCGGATAAGCGACGGAGATGCGGCACATACTCCCCTCGGAGGTGATTTTTATGAAACGAGAGGAAGGGCGCGTGCCGCCGATTGAGGATCCCGACATCGTACGGGCGGGGATCGACTATCCCTACGATCGGGATGCTATGCAGGGCAAAAGCACGACGAAGGGAAAGGCAAGTCGGCTCTCGCGCGCGGCGGGGAAGCATACGGCAACGCTCAGAATGGGCTCGGGCTGGCCGTCCTTTACGCGCGAGAAGGCTCCGGGGAGTGAGGCGGATCGGGACAACGCGACGCCAAGCTCGAATGCCGATACGTGACGGTGTGCCTTGCCGTCGAAAGAAACGGGGTGCTTTATTTCGGCACAACCGAACGAAAAAAGAAGATGGGTGCTACGCGTAGGCATAGCACCCGTTTTTTCTTTGCGAATTCTGTTTTTCGGTTTTTAAGGTAAAAACCTGCGGTTTTCTCCTTTTTATCGCTTTTTCGTTCGATCGACCTTTCCTTGTGCGACGTACGCAGGTCTTGCCGCTGAGGGGGTTATCCCACCGTATAGGTCGTTCCGCTTGACGTATCCTTCAGGGTTACGCCCTTCTCAGACAGGAGATTACGGATACGGTCTGCCTCGGCGTAGTTTTTTGCGCGTTTTGCCTCGGCGCGCTCGGCAATCAGTGCCTCGATTTCGGCGCGCAGCGCCTCGGGAACGTCGGGTGCGGCACTCTGCTCGGCTTCTCTTTGCTTTTGGGCGGAGTCAAGCAGGTTCAGCGCCAGCACCCCGTCAAAGCGGCGGATCAGCTCACGCTTGGTCGCGTCGGAGATCTTAGCCTTGAGGACGTCGTAGAGCGCGGTGACGGCAAGCGAGGTGTTCAGATCGTTTTCCAGCGCCTCGCGGAAGGATGCAAGGTAGGGCGCCGCCTCTGCCTCGTCAAACGCGCCGCCTTCGGTAAGTCCGGCGATCCTTGTAACAAGCTTGCGGTAGGCGGTTTGGGCGTTGTCAAGATTCTCGTAGGTAAAGACGAGCGACTTGCGGTAGTGCGATTGCAGGCAGAAGAAGCGGTACGCCATCGGATCGTACCCCTTTGAGACGAGTAGCTCGGTCGTCAAAAACTCCCCCTTCGATTTCGACATCTTGCCGCTCGAGGTGTTGAGGTGCGCGACGTGAAACCACTCGCGGCACCAGGGGTGCCCAAGGTACGCCTCGCTTTGCGCGATCTCGTTGGCATGGTGCGGAAAGACGTTATCGACGCCGCCGCAATGGATGTCAAGATGCTCGCCGAGGTGCTTCATCGAAATGCAGGAGCACTCGATGTGCCAACCGGGGTAACCGACCCCGAAGGGGCTGTCCCACTTCAGCTCCTGATCGTCAAACTTCGATTTGGTGAACCAAAGAACGAAGTCGGTCTTGTTGCGCTTGTTGGTATCCTCGTCAACGCCCTCGCGGACGCCGACCTCAAGGTCCTCCTCCTCGAAGGTGTGGAAGGGGTTGTACTGACTCGGCTTTGAGGTGTCAAAATAGATATTTCCGCCCGACTCGTAGGCGTACCCCTTCTCAAGAAGCGTCTCAATCACGCGGATGAACTCGCCGACCTCGCTCGTTGCGGGAACGACGATCTCGGGGATTTTGATGTTCAGGCGCTTGCAGTCGGCAAGGAAGGCGTCGGTATAGAATTTTGCGATCTCCATGACGGTCTTTTTCTCGCGCTTTGCACCCTTGAGCATTTTATCCTCACCGGTATCCGCGTCGCTCGTCAGATGTCCGACGTCGGTGATGTTCATGGCGCGCGTGACCTTGTAGCCGAGATAGCGAAGCGCTCTCTCGAGCGCATCCTCCATGATATAGGTACGCAGGTTGCCGATGTGCGCGAAGTGATACACGGTCGGACCGCAGGTATACATCTTGATCTCGCCCGGGGTATGCGGCACGAGCTCCTCGCGCCGATGAGTCAGGGTATTATAGAGCAGCATGGGTACTTCCTCTCTTGCGGATCAGTTTTCCTGTCCGTTTTCTTTCGTTTCTTCCTTGAGCTTCTTTTCAAGCGCCAGAACGCGCTGACCGAGTCGGCAGATCTCCTGCTCGATCGGGTCGGGGATATGAATCTGGTCAAGATCCTCCTTCGAAACGCGGCGGTTTCCGAGGCGCACGACCCGTGCGGGGATGCCGACGGCGGTTGCGCTCTCGGGAACGGCCTCAAGCACCACGGCGCCCGCGGCGATCTTTGCATCGTCTCCGATCGTGAAGGGGCCGAGAACCTTGGCGCCCGCGCCGATCAGAACGCGATTTCCGACGGTGGGATGACGCTTACCCGTATCCTTACCGGTACCGCCGAGCGTAACTCCCTGATAGATCGTGCAATCGTCGCCGATCTCGGCGGTTTCGCCGATGACGACGGCGGCGCCGTGGTCAATCACCAGGCGTTTTCCGATTTTGGCACCGGGGTGGATTTCAATGCCGGTCAGCATACGCGCCGCTTGGCTCAGCGTACGCGCCGCGAAGGTGTGCCCTCTTTCGTGCAGACCGTGCGCCGCACGGTAGATGACCAGCGCGTGCAGCCCCGGATAGAGGAACAGGACCTCGGCGCTTGAGGTTGCGGCAGGATCGCGCTCCTTGACGGCGCGCACGTCCTCGCGTATCAGCGCAAGGGCGTCCTTTGCGGATCTCTTCAGCTGCCCGAGCTTTTCCCGAAATTGATTTGCCAGCTTCACGGACAGGGCTCCTTTCGTCTATGATTATTCTATTATATTCATTTTTCCGCAGTTTGTCAAGAGAGATCGGTATCTTTTCGCGTTCTTTCGGCAACGCGGAGCGCATAGATTACGCTCGCGATTCCCACCGTGGCAGCCAGCGCAGGTAAAAGCCCGAGAAGGTCAAGCGGAAGGGAGAAGGCGAGGGCAAGCAAGCCCCCGAGCAGGGGTGGGAGCAGGGCGCGCAGAAGATCCACGCGAACTCCCGTCGTACGGATCAGCCGTCCGAGCGAGAGTGAGAGATTGAAGACCTCGGCGAGCAGGATGACGGTCGTATATCCGCGCGCACCGAGCGGCGGAAGCAGAAGAACGACCAAAAGAATCGAGAGCAGCGAGTCGGCGATATTCACCCACATCGTATAGACCTGCTCACCGATGCCGCGAAGGATGGCGTCGGTAACGTGATCGACGAGCATGAGCGGCACGGCGGGGGCGAGAAGATAGAGATAGTCGGTCAGCTCCGAGCCACCGCCGAGCGCATCGCCGAGCCGAGCTCCGAGCAGGAGCAGAAGCGTTGCACAGCCGATGCCGATCGCCAAGGCTGCCGACAGAGCGCGGGAGGCAAGCTCGGCGATTGCTGTTCGATCCCGTCCTGCGCTTCGCTCGGCACATTCAACGACAAGAAGGCTTGCCGCCGCCGAAAGGAAGGACATCGGGAGAAGCGAGATCGGAAGTGCCATGCTTGCCAGAATCCCATACGAGGCGAGAGCCGCCGTTCTGTCCTTGCCCGAGAAGGTGAGGGCATGCGGAATGAGCAGGTGCTCAATAGTCGTCAGTCCCGAGCGGACGAGCGACGAGGTAAGCATCGGAAAGGCGGTTTGTGACACCTCGCGGACGACCGCGCCGCTCGGCTTTGCCGCGCGTCCGCGTCTCGTCAGGAAGCAGATCCCGAAGAAAAGACAGGAAACCCCCTCGGAAATCCCCGATGCGAGAACGACCGCAAGGCAGGAGAAGCGAAGCCCGCGCGGCGCGAGAAGCGAGAGCAAAAGCGGCAGAAGCGAAAATCTTAAGATCTGCTCGCCAACGCGCACGACCGCTCCGATGCGTGATCGGCGAACGGCAATGAAATAGCCGCTGAGTGCTCCCGAGAGTGCCATGAAGGGCAGCGAGAGGGAAAGAGCGCGAAGCGCCGGGACCGTTTCGGGGTTGCCGAGCAGGCGTCCGCCGATCTGTTCGGCAAGGCAAAAAAGCAAAAGAGCAGAGACAAGACCAAGGCAAAGGGCAATCAGAATCGCCGCTCCGACCACCTCGCGTGCCGAGCGGATTTCGCCCCGCGCCCGCTTGACGGGGTAGAGCCGCGTGACCGCAAAGCCGACGCCCGCCGTTGCCACAGTTGCCGCAAAGCCGCCGACCGAGCCGACGAGCGTGCAGAGTCCCATGCCCGCATCGCCGATGCGGAGAGAGAGAAAGCGACTTGCCGCGATCCCGACGAAGCGGATGAGGAGCGAGGCAAGCCCCAGCACGGCGGTATCCCGCAGAAAGCGCTGCATTTTTCTGTTCATGGGTGAAGTCTCCCGAAAAGCGTCTTTTTGGTATGCATATGCGGCTTTTGCGCGACGCAGAATGCGCGCGCAAAAAAAACAGAAGCACTCGCCCCGCTCCGACAGATGTTGCGTACACGGCGCGGTATAATGAGATCCGAAAAACGTTCGGAAGGAGTGTCAAGGGGATGGCGATGACGATTTACAGGAGTCGCTCCGAGGATGCGGCAGAGACCGATGAGAGAGTTGAGACGCTCGTTGGAGTCGCTGCTTGGGAGGGACTCCCCAAAAACAACGGGGTTGGCTTGAAATTTTCTGACGGAGTCAAGCGGGAGCTGCTCGATGCGATTTCCGACGGAGCGCTCGATATGTTCCGCGCTGCGTATGCGATGGCAACGCTGATCAAGCGCTTTCAAATGACGCAAAGGGAGCTCTCCGACAAGCTTTCGATGAGTCAGTCGGCGCTTGCCAATAAGCTTCGGCTCCTGCGGTTTTCACAGCACGAGCAGGAAAGAATCCTCGGGGCAAATCTCACCGAGCGGCACGCAAGAGCGCTTCTGCGCCTGCGCGACGGGGAGCTGCGCTCGCGCTGCCTTGACAGGGTGATTGACGAGCGAATGAGCGTCGGGGAGACCGAGCAGCTCGTTTTGTCAGTGTCGCCCGAGACCGAGCTCCGTGCGCGTCGGGAGAAGGGGGCGATACGGGATCTGCGCTTTTTTTCGAACTCGATCGACCGCGCCGTTGATCTTGCCCGCCGTGCGGGTGTCGAGATTGAGCTCGAGCGGCGCGAGTTTGAGGGGGGCGTTGCGATATCCATCCGCGCCGTGAAAGCACAAAATGAGGCGCCGCCCTCTTGACAACTTCCTTTCCTTGTGATATGATACTGTATTATCAATACTCTAAGTATATCATAAGAAAAGCAAAGGTACGAAAAGATGCTGGATCTGAAATTTCTTCGCGAGAATCCCGAAACCGTAAAGGAGAACATCCGCCGCAAATTCCAGGAGAAGAAGCTTCCCCTCGTCGATGAGGTCATCGAGCTTGACGCCGCTTACCGCGAGGCAAAGCAAAAGGGTGACGAGATCCGTGCGAGCCGCAACCGCATCTCGAAGCAGATCGGGGCGCTGATGGCAAAGGGACAGCGCGAGGAGGCCGAGGAGGCAAAGCGCCTTGTAACCGAGAACGCCGCCACCCTTGCCGAGCTTGAGGCAAAATGCGCCGAGCTTGAGGGGGAGATCCGTTCCCGGATGCTCGTCATTCCGAACATTATCGATCCCTCGGTGCCGATCGGAAGGGACGATAGCGAGAACGTCGAGCTTGAGCGCTTCGGCGAGCCTGTGACGCCTGACTTTGAGGTTCCGTACCACACCGATATTATGGAGAAGCTCTCGGGCATCGACCTTGACAGCGCCCGTCGCGTTGCGGGTAACGGCTTTTACTATTTGATGGGCGATATTGCCAGACTGCATTCCGCCGTGCTTTCCTATGCACGCGACTTCATGATCGGCCGCGGCTTTACCTATTGCGTGCCGCCCTTTATGATCCGCTCCGACGTTGTCACCGGCGTCATGAGCTTTGCCGAGATGGATGCCATGATGTATAAGATCGAGGGCGAGGATCTGTACCTCATCGGAACGAGTGAGCACTCGATGATCGGTAAGTTCATCGACCGCATCCTGCCCGAAAAGGAGCTGCCCTATACGGTGACGAGCTAGTCCCCCTGCTTCCGTAAGGAGAAGGGCGCGCACGGGATCGAGGAGCGCGGCGTTTACCGTATCCATCAGTTTGAAAAGCAGGAGATGATCGTCGTTTGCCGTCCCGAGGAGAGCCCCGTTTGGTTCGAGAAGCTCTGGAGAAACACGGTTGACTTCTTCCGTACCCTCGATATTCCCGTCCGTACCCTCGAGTGCTGCTCGAGAGACCTTGCGGATCTTAAGGTGAAGTCTATCGACGTTGAGGCATGGTCTCCGAGACAGCAGAAGTACTTTGAGGTCGGCAGCTGCTCGAACCTCGGCGACGCGCAGGCAAGACGTTTGAAGATCCGCGTCAGCGGTGACGACGGAAGCAAGTACTTCGCGCATACTCTGAATAATACGGTCGTCGCTCCCCCCCGTATGCTGATCGCCTTCCTTGAGAACAACCTTTGCGCCGACGGCAGCGTTCGGATTCCGCTTGCGCTTCGCCCCTATATGGGCGGTGCCGAGATCATCTCGGCCGCCGGCAAGTAAAGAGCCAAAGGAGAGAATATGGAAAACGCTAAAAAGCTTCCCGAAATCTATGGCTGTCGCGTATTCAGCGACGAGGTCATGCGTGAGCGTCTGCCGAAGGACGTCTACCGCTCTCTGGCGCAGACGATTGCAACCGGCAAGGAGATCGACGCCTCGATCGCAGGCTGCGTGGCAAACGCCATGAAGGACTGGGCGATTGAGAACGGCGCGACGCACTATACGCATTGGTTCCAGCCTCTGACCGGCGTGACCGCCGAGAAGCACGAGGCATTCATCTCCCCGATCGGAAACGGCAAGATCATCATGGAGTTCTCTGGCAAGGAGCTTATCAAGGGCGAGCCCGACGCCTCGTCCTTCCCCTCGGGCGGTCTTCGCGCCACCTTTGAGGCGCGCGGATATACCGCGTGGGATCCCGCGTCCTACGCCTTTATCAAGGACGGCTCGCTCTTTATTCCGACCGCCTTCTGCTCCTATACGGGAGAGGCACTCGATACCAAGACTCCGCTGCTTCGCTCGATGGACGCAATCTCCGCCGAGGCGCTTCGGATTCTTCGTCTCTTCGGAGATACCGAGACGGGGCACGTTACGGCAACGGTCGGCGCCGAGCAGGAGTATTTTCTGATCGACCGCGAGAAGTACTTAAAGCGCCCCGATCTTCTCTACACGGGAAGAACGCTCTTCGGCGCCCCTGCCCCCAAGGGTCAGGAGCTTGACGATCATTATTTTGCCGCACCCGGCCCTCGTATTTCCGCGTTTATGGCAGAGCTTGACGAGGAGCTCTGGAAGCTTGGCATTGATGCAAAGACCAAGCATAACGAGGCGGCTCCCGCCCAGCACGAGCTCGCACCGATCTATGCGACCGCCAACATGGCGATCGATCAGAACCTGCTCGTGATGGAGTACATGAAGCGCGTGGCAAAGCGCCACGGCATGACCTGCCTTCTGCACGAAAAGCCCTTTGCCGGCGTCAACGGCTCGGGCAAGCACAACAACTGGTCGCTTTCGACCGATACGGGAAAGAACCTGCTTTCCCCCGGAAAGACTCCTGCCGAGAACAAGCAGTTTCTGCTTCTGCTCGCCGCCGTTGTTAAGGCGATCGACGAGTATCAGGATCTGCTTCGCGCCTCGATTGCTTCCCCCGGGAACGATCACCGTCTCGGCGCCTGCGAGGCGCCCCCTGCCATCGTTTCCATGTTCCTTGGCGAGGAGCTCGATGCCGTGATCGAGTCGATCGTCAGCGGTACGGCGTACGTCGGGCTCGGCCGCGCCAAGATGGATCTCGGCGTGCCGTCGGTGCCGACCTTCACGCGCGATACCACCGACCGCAACCGCACCTCGCCCTTCGCCTTTACGGGCAACAAGTTCGAGTTCAGAATGCCCGGCTCGTCGCAGAATATCGCCATGTCGGATATCGTTCTGAATACCGCCGTTGCCGAGAGCCTTCGCGTCTTTGCCGACGAGCTTGAGTCGGCAGAGGATTTCGACGCCGCTCTTGAGGCCCTGCTTAAAAAGACCTTCACGAAGCACCGCCGCGTGATCTGGGGCGGAAACGGATATTCCGACGAATGGAAGGCAGAGGCGGAGAGACGGGGACTGCTCAATCTTGCCACGTCGGTGGATGCCTATCCCTGCCTGACGGCGGAGAAAAACGTGCGTTTGTTCACCTCGCACGGCGTGATGAGTCAAATCGAGCTTTCCTCGCGTGAGGAGATCCTCTTTGAGAACTACTCGAAGATTATCAACATTGAGGCGCTGACGATGATCGAGATGGCGCGCAGAAGCTATCTCCCCGCCGTCACCCGCTATACCGCCGAGCTGTCGGATGCCATGCTCACCAAAGCCGCCGCGCTCCCCGAGCTTTCGCTTCGCTACGAGAGCGAGCAGCTCCGTACGCTCAGCGCGCTTTGCGAGGAGGCGTACGATGCGATCCTTGCTCTCGAGCGTGCAGAGGCGCAGGCTGCCTCGACCGAGGACGTGCGTGAGAGAGCGAGAGCCTACTCGGCGAGCGTTCGTCCCGCAATGCAGACCCTGCGCGCAAAGATCGATGCCATGGAGCCTCTCGTTCCGACCGATGCCTGGCCTGTGCCGGGATACGGCGACCTGATGTTCGGGGTTTGACACCGAAATCTGCCGCGCCCCTATCGAAAAGGCTGTTTCCCACGAGCTTTTGCGTGGGAAACAGCCTTTTTTCTTTTTGGGTGCATATCATGGGTTAGGCGTCGGGCGGATCGTCAGATAAACCAGCTCGGTCGGTACGCCGATGCGGGGAATCTTGATCGAGTTGTGCATGCCTCGCGAGACGAGCAGCCTGCCGCGGTCGATCAGCCCCGACGTGTATTTCGGAAACAGTCCCTGCCCGGGGGCGAAGATCGGTTTGCCGAGCAAACGCCACTGCCCGCCGTGCGCGTGCCCCGAAAGAGTCAGGTCGATTTTCCGTTCCTTTATATAAAGAGGGTAGTATTCGGGGTGGTGGCAGAGCAGAAGCTTAAAGCCATTTTCCTTTTCAAAGGCATCAAGAAAGGAAAGCTCGGGCGTGCCGCCTCGGTAAAGCGCCGAGCGGAGCCCCCCGATGCAAACGCCGCCAATGCAAACGGTGCTTGCGTCAAGCGTAACGGCGCCAAGGGCATTGAGCGCCGCCTCAACGGCAGGACTCTTGCCGTCGTCGTGGTTGCCCCGACAGTAGACGGTGGGAAGCCCCTTTGGCAATCCTCGGAGAAACGCGACGGCGTTTTCGTCCGAGAGCGGGTTGCGCGGAGGACTCTCGTAGAGATCGCCGACGATGCAGAGAAGATCGGGCGGATCGAGCAAGAGCATCTCGGCGCCAAGGGCGGCGGCGCGTTTCCCGTCGTGCAGATCCGAGGCAAGCGCAAGGCGCAGAGGTCGCTTGATGCGATCGCTCTTGATCTGATATTCGGTTTTGACCAGCTTTGCCATACCTATCTCCAAAGACTTTTTATACAGTATACAAAAAAAAATAAAAAAAGTCAACAAAACCCCTTGACAAAGCAGACTCTCTTTGCTATAATAATCTTGCAAATAAGATTGAATCTTAATAAGGAGTAAATATGAATAGGAGGAATACGGCGCAGAAGAGAGCAGTTTACGATTGTCTCATGGAAATGGGGCATCCGACGGCAACCTCGCTTTACGACCGCGTCAAGGAGCGATTCCCCGAGATCAGCCGCTCGACAGTCTTTCGGATTCTGAAGGAATGGGCGTTTGACGGAGAGGCGCTTCGATTCTCGGTGGGAGACGGCGAGGATCGTTACGATGCGACGACACGTATACATTATCATATTCTTTGCGTCGGTTGCGGCCGCGTGGAGGATGCGGCTCTGCCGCCGATGCGCGAGCTGCTTGAGTTTCGGGATGATGAAAACGGCTTTCGGATTCTCGGCCATACAGCGAGCTTCCGAGGAATGTGTCCCGACTGTATGAAGCAACACGGTTAATCTTAAAAAACAAAAATAAATTGATGAAACGAAAGGAATTACCAGAGATGAAAAAGTGGAGATGCACCATTTGCGGAGAGATCGTTGAGGGGGAGCACGCACCCGAGAAATGCCCCCTGTGCAAGGCACCGAGCGAGAAGTTCGTTGAGGTAAAAGAGGAGACGGGCTGGGCAACCGAGCACGTCGTCGGCATTGCCAAGGACGCTCCCGCCGAGATCATCGAGGGGCTTCGCGCAAACTTCAACGGAGAGTGCACCGAGGTCGGTATGTACCTTGCAATGGCGCGCGTCGCATTCCGTGAGGGCTACCCCGAGATCGGACTTTACTGGGAGAAGGCAGCCTACGAGGAGGCAGAGCACGCCTCCAAGTTCGCAGAGCTGCTCGGCGAGTGCGTTTCGACCTCTACCAAGGAGAACCTGACGGCGCGTGTTGCCGCAGAGAACGGTGCCACCTCGGGCAAGTTTGAGCTTGCAAAGCTCGCAAAGAAGCTCGACCTTGACGCCATTCACGATACCGTTCATGAGATGGCAAAGGATGAGGCCCGTCACGGACGCGCATTCCAGGGCTTCCTCGACAGATATTTTGGCAAATAATTGCGCCTTTGACGGGAGTATATAACAAGGGAATACCGAGCAGAATTGACTTAGGCGATTATCACCTAAAGCCATCGCCGATCCGGCGATGGCTTTTTTAATCGGTTATACAAGGAGGACTTTATAAAAACGAGATTCGCTTGGACAGCGGCGGTCGTGCTTGTGCTTTGCGTTTTCCTTGTCGGTTGTGCCGGCATCAAACGGGAGGAAGCAAAGGAGCTGGCGGAATCGTTTCTCGGGGCGGTTGAAAGTGGCGATTTTGCAGATGCGGAGAGCTACCTGCATCCCGATAGACGGATGAATCTTGCAGCCTATTTTGACGGCATCGAGGCACGTGAGCAGATCAACCTTCAAAACGGCATTCAGATCAACAGGAACATCGAGTATTCTTTTTCAGGATACGAAAGAGAGGTCGACGGAAGCGAATGCGAGCTTGAAATGACGGTTTTGGTCGATGGTGTTGCCTTCGAGCTTCAGCTTACGATCGTGAAAAACGATCGTGGGTACGGAATCTATCAGATTGAATTTGAAAAATAGAACGGCATTGGATCGAGAAAGAGGCAGCTGTGCGGCATGACCGCACAGCTGCCTCTTTGCTTCAAGCCGGAGATTACATCAAAAGATTCGCCTTAATGTAATCGGCACTGACCTTGACCGAGCGCAGGCAATCTCCGTCAAGGAAATTGTTGTCCTGCTCGACGATGAAGGACTTGACACCGGTCGATTCCGCGAGCGGAATGATCTCCTCAAAGTTCATGTTACCGCGACCGATCTCGGTGATGTAGGGAACGCTGATCTGCTTGCCGTTATCTAACGTGAAGTCCTGGCATGCCCCCATATCCTTCAGGTGCAGAATATCGATTCTGCCTGCCAGGCGGCGGATCATCTTGCAGACGTCGTAGCCTGCGTGCTGAACCCAGTAGGTATCGAGAACGAAGGAAACGTTGTTTGGATCAAAGCCGTCGATGAGGTAATCCATCATCGACTTTCCGTCGTCGAAGCGCTTGAATTCGAAGGAATGGTGGTGGTAGGTGAGCTTAAAGCCGTTCTTGGCAAGCTTTGCGGCAATGGTATTCGCCTCGTCGATAAAGCGCTTGAGGCTCTCGAGCGAATCGCCCGCACCGCCGGGCATGGCGCCCATACCGACGTTGGTGGTGCCGAGGATCTCGTGAACACGCATGGTGTCATCGGTTTCAAGCTTGGTCTTTGCCCAGGGGTAATGGGTTCCGCAGATCGAAATGCCGGCGTCCTTGGCGGCGGCGGCATAGGCCTCGGGGGAGATGGCGAACGCGCCTGCCGTCTGTCCCTCGCTGTAGCCGTACTCTGCGATGGTACGGAAGGCAAAACGGATATCTTCCTCGGTATCGAAGTAATCACGGATCGTAAAAAGCTGAAGTCCAAATTTTTTCATGGTCGTCTGCCTTTCTTTTCATATGTATTTGCAGGTGGCTTCCTTCAAATGATAGCACGAAGCGGAGAAAAAGTCAATAGTGCCGAGGCAATCAAACGGCGCGAATGCTCATAGCCCCATGATGGCTCGGTGAATGGACTCGGCGGCGTGCTTGCCCGCACCCATAGCCAAAATGACGGTAGCGGCGCCGGTGACGGCGTCGCCGCCCGCCGAAACCCCGGGGGGCGGGGTCATTGGGCGTTCCTCCGCA
>JAZNFP010000030.1:0-5048 GCA_045576095.1 Eubacteriales bacterium | reverse complement strand
GTGGATGCGTGCTCGATAGAGGAAAGATCGAACTTGCTGATGTCCTGCTTTATGAGCATTCTATACATCGTGGGAGGTGCGCAGAAGGTGGTAATTCCGTACTTTGCAAACATGGGAAGTATTTTCTCTGCGTTGAATCTGTCGAAGTCATATACGAAGTTTGCCGCCTCGCAGTGCCACTGACCGTAGATCTTACCCCACATAGCCTTCGCCCATCCGGTATCCGAGATGGTGAAGTGAAGTCCGTCGGGATTGACCTGATGCCAATAGCGCGCCGTGATGAAATGACCGAGCGGATACTTGTAGGAATGCGCCGCGATCTTCGGATAGCCCGAGGTGCCCGAGGTGAAGAACATCAGCATCGGATCGTCCCCTGCGGGCGCGTCCTCGGCGCGCGCGAAATGACTGCTGTAAAGCGGACACTCGGCGTCAAAGGATCTCCAGCCCCGTCGCTCTCCGCCGACGAGAATCTTATGCAGCAGGGTGGGCGTGCGCTCGGCGGCGCGCTCAACCGACTCGGCAACCTCGCCGTCGGCGGTGGCAACGATCGCCTTGACGTGCCCCGCCTCAAAGCGGTAGGCAAAATCCTTTTCGAGCAGCTGGTTCGGCGCGGGAATCGCGATTGCCCCGAGCTTATGCAGCCCGAGGATGGCAAACCAGAACTGATAGTGGCGCTTCAGCACCAGCATCACGCGGTCGCCCCGCCCGATGCCGATCGACTTGAAGTAGTTGGCGGCACGCGCCGACTCGCGCATGAAATCGCGGAAGGTAAAGCGCCTTTCAACCCCGTCTCCCGAGAGATGCAGCATCGCCAGCTTGTCGGGCTTGCGCCGACCGAGGGTGTCAACGACGTCAAAGGCGAAGTTGAAGCGATCCGCGTTGCGGAATTCGATTTTGGTCAGAGCTCCGTTCTCCTCGGTCGGCAGGATAAAGTCGTGATAGACGCGGCGGCTTTCGTCGGCAAGAGTCCGTCGGGTTGCTGTCACCGCCTCGGCTGCCGCCTCGTGCTCACGCGCCGCGCGGTTGCGGAGCACGATCGCGTAAAAGGCACAGTCCTCGCCCCCCTCGGCGATCATGCCGTGGGGCGTTGCCGAATCGTAATAGATGCAGTCGCCCTCGCCGAGCACCTCGGTGTGCTCGCCGATGCGGATTTTCATTTTTCCGCGGATCACGATGTCGCACTCCTGCCCCTCGTGCACGAGAAGCTCGGAGTCGGAGAGCGTTGCCCCCTCGCGCCAGGCAAGCTCCATGTACAGCGGCAGCGCGATGCGGTTCTTAAAGCCTGCGGCGAGGTTCAGACCCACCATGTTGTGCGCCTCCTCAATCCGCTGACCCTCTCCGCGCCGCGTCAGGGCGTAGGACCTCAGCGTCGGGCTCTTTCCCTCGAGAAGATCGCCCATATCGACCCCGAAGCTCAGCGTACAGTGATAAAGGAAGGCAACCGAAAGATTGCGCTCCCCCGCCTCACACGCCTCGTACTCGGCAACCGTCGTTCCGGTGCGCCTCGCCATTTCCTCAACCGACAGCCCCGTGACGGTGCGAAGCTCCTTGATACGGCTCGCAATCTGTCGGATTTTGTTTTCCATCGTGCTCAAAGTTTCATCCACCTTACGTCGCGTCCCCGAAAGGGACGGCTGAATCTTCAATAGAAATATTATACTAAAACAGGGCGCGGCTGTCAAGCGTATTTCGACGAAAGAGGACGTGTTGGCTTGGAAATCGTGATTTTTCATAAATTTTTATAAAAATTTGGGTAAATTCCTACAAAACTCTTGACAAACGCACGCTTTCGTGGTTAAATATACGCATCTATTGAAAGACGTTGACGGAAATTTTGCCGTGAAGCAGCGCTTCAGAGAGCCGACGGTCGGTGCGAGTCGGTGCGCGAGGCACGGGCAGTCTCCTTCCCGAGTCGGCCGCGCGAACCCCATCGGGCAGTAATGCGGCACGGGTGTTCCCGTTACAGAACGGAGCCTTGTCAGAGGCTCGGCGAGTGATTCCCTTTTCGGGGGTAATCAGGGTGGTACCGCGAAGTGAAATTCGTCCCTGAAGCCAAGATCGGCTTTGGGGGCTTTTTTGTGCCCGGGCCGCACAAACAGAACGAAATCAAAGGGGTTTTCTATGAAACGCATTCAGATCAGCGACAAAACGATGAAGGAACGCGAGGGGCTCTCCTTTTCCGAGCGGCTTGAGCTGTCCCGTCTGCTCGACCGTCTCGGAGTCGATTATATTGAGCTTGAGGGCATCCGAGGAGACTCGCAAACCGACGCACTCGCCGCAAAGGCGATTGCCTCGGCGGTGTCGAATGCCGGAATCGCCGTTCCGGTTGAGCTCTCGGATCCCGAAAGCCCCGCCCGCGTGATGGCGGCGCTCGGAGAGGCAAAGCGCGCGCGGCTTCAGGTCGTTGCCCCGACGGGAACGGCGCAGATCGAATATCTCTGCCATAAAAAGCCCGACGCCATGCTCGACACTGTCGAAAAGGCGGTCTCGGCGTGCCGCGCGCTGTGCGAGGACGTGGAGCTGGTTTGCGAGGATGCAACCCGCGCCGATCCCGCCTATCTTTGCGAGATGATCTCGCGCGCCGCCGCATCGGGCGCCACGACCGTTACGGTGGTCGATACCGCAGGGGTAATGCTCTCCGCCGAGCTTGCGGCGTTTCTTTCGGCTCTGACCGAGGGCGCCCCCGTCCTGACGGAGCTCACGCTCGGCTTTTCCTCGGCAAATACCGTCTCGCTTGCCGATGCCGCGGCGGTTCAGGCGATCCTCTCGGGCGCCGGGCAGATTACGGCAGCGGCGTTCCCGACCGACGCGGTCTCTCTCCTTGGGATCGGTCGCGTGCTCGGCGCCAAGGGAGAGACGCTCGGTGTCAAAACGGGGCTCTGCCTGACCGCTCTTTCGCATCTCTGCGAGCAGATCGGCGCGCTCTGTACCAAAAAACGCTCCGAGGGGCTTTCGGTTGCGCCCTCGTCCGCAGCGAGCGGCTCGGACGAGTATCTGACGGCATCCGACGGCGAGAGTGCCGTTTCGGCGGCGGCAACGCGGCTCGGATACGAGCTCTCCCCCGAGGATCTGCCGAGGGTCTACGCGGCGTTTTCGGAGATCGCCTCGAAAAAGGAGCGCGTGTCGCTGCGCGAGCTCGACGCCATCGTTGCGTCGAACGCCATGCAGGTTCCCCCCACCTACCGTCTTGACAACTATCTCATCACCTCGGGCAACGCCGTTTCGGCAACCGCGCACATCAAGCTCACGCGCGGCGACGAGGTGATTGAGGGCGTGCATATGGGCGACGGCTCGATTGACGCCGCCTTCCGTACCATCGAGAAGCTGACGGGACGGCATTTTGAGCTCGACGACTTCCGTCTGCGCGCCGTCACCGAGGGGCGCGAGGCGATGGCAGAGACCTTGGTCAAGCTCCGCTCGGGCAGCCGCGTTTATTCGGGAACGGGAATTTCGACCGACGTCGTCGGCGCGGGCATCGTTGCCTATCTTGCGGCACTCAATAAGATCGTTTACGAGGAGGACGAAAGATGAAGCTCTCCTTTTCGACCCGCGGCTGGGCGGGGCTCTCGTTCGACGAGATGCTCTCGCTCGCCGAAAGAATGGGCTACCGCGGAGTCGAGCTCTACAACCTTCCGCGCTTTGATCCTCTGACCGCGCGTACGGGTCCCTTCCATAAATACAACGCGGCGGCAACCCTGCGCGAGCTTCGCGCGCGCCGCCTCTCAATCCCCTGCCTTGACAGCTCCTTTGACCCGAGCGCCGACAAGGGGGCGATTGATCAGATTTCTTCTCTTCTGCGCCTTGCATCGAATGCGCGCGTGCCCTACGCGGCGCTGACGGCGCAGTGCGAAAACGAGGCGGGTGTCCGAGCGGCGCTCGACGTCCTGCTTCCCCTGGCAGAGGAGCTCGGAGTCACGCTGCTGATCAAAACGGGCGGCATCTATTCGGATACCGCGCGGCTCCGCGCGCTCCTTGACTCCTACGCCTCCGACCGTCTCGCCGCGCTCTGGGACGTTCATCATCCCTACCGCGACAAGGGGGAAACCCCCGACGAGACGATCCGTAACCTCGGCGCCTACGTCTGTCACGTGCATCTGCGCGACTCGGACGACGGGGGACGGTATCAGCTGATCGGGGAGGGGACGCTGCCGCTCGGAGACGTCGTGCGCGCCCTCTCGTCGGTGAACTACGATGCCTTTCTCTCGCTCGAGTGGAAGCCCGATTGGATGGGAGAGCTGTCCGACCCCGAGTTCGTCTTCCCCTATTTCGTCAGCTATATGTCTCGCTTCGGCTCAACGCGCGAGGCAAAAAAGAGCCTGTATTTCAACCACGACGGCTCGGGACAGTTCGTCTGGAAGCCCGACGAGCTGATCGACCTCACCTTCTCCGAGGTGCTCGACCGCGTCGCCGCCGAGTTCCCCGATCAGATCTGCTTCAAGTACACCACGCTGGACTACACCCGAACCTACCGCGAATTTCGGGAGGAGGTTGACCGCTTTGCCCGTGCGCTCGTTTCGCTCGGTGTCAAGGCAGGCTCTAAGGTTGCCATCTGGGCGACCAACCTGCCCGCGTGGTATCTGACCTTCTGGGCGACCGTCAAGCTCGGCGCCGTGCTCGTCACGGTGAATACCGCCTATAAAATTCACGAGGCGGAGTATCTGCTCCGCCAGTCGGATACGCATACGCTCGTTACGATCGAAAGCTGTCTTGACTCCAGCTACGCCGAGATCATCTCCGAGCTCTGCCCCGAGCTGAAGGACACGAAGCCGGGCGAGCCTTTGCACGCAAAGCGCCTGCCCTTCCTTCGCAACGTCATCACCGTCGGCTACAGGCAGACGGGCTGCCTCACCTTTGAGGAGGCGATGGAGCGTGCCGAGCTCACTCCGCGCGAGACGGTTGCCGCCATGGCGGCGGCGGTTCGCCCGAGCGACGTCTGCAATATGCAGTACACCTCGGGAACCACGGGCTTCCCGAAGGGCGTGATGCTCACCCACTACAACGTCGTCAACAACGGCAAGTGCATCGGCGACCGCATGGGACTTTCGACC
>JAZNFP010000029.1:0-17888 GCA_045576095.1 Eubacteriales bacterium | reverse complement strand
CTTTACTTTTAATCGAGCGAGGGAGATTAAACGGTGGGGGGGGCGAAATGAAAAGCATCCCGCCGCCCCTTTCATGCGCTTATGAATGACAAGAACCAGACGATTCCCTGTGCCATCATTGCCTCTGCGACCTTCTTGAAGCCCGCGAGGTTCGCACCCTTCACGAGATCGTAGCCATATCCGTATTCCTCGGATGCTGCGGCTGCGTTATCGTGAATGTTCGCCATGATCGTCTTGAGCTTGGCATCGACCTCCTCGGCAGACCAAGCGAGTCTCTGACTGTTCTGAGACATCTCAAGTGCCGAAACCGCAACGCCGCCCGCATTGACCGCCTTGGAGGGCGCAACGACGAGCCCGCTCTCCTGGATGTACTTCAGAGCCTCATTGGAGGTAGGCATATTGGATACCTCGATGTAATACTTCACGCCGTTTGCAACCATCTTCTCGGCCTCTGCCATGCCAACCTCGTTCTGGGTAGCGCAGGGCATCATGATGTCTGCCTTGAGTCCCCAAGGCTTCTCCTTTGCGAAGAAGGGAACGCCGAATTTATCAGCGTAATCCTGCACCTTGTTTCTGCCGGATGCTCTCATCTCGAGCATGAAGTTGATCTTCTCCTCGGTCGAAACGCCATTCTCGTCGTAAACGTATCCGTCGGGGCCCGAGATGGCAATCACCTTTGCGCCAAGCTCGGTTGCCTTCTTGACAGCGCCCCAGGCAACGTTACCGAAGCCCGAAACGACGACCGTCTTGCCCGCGATGGTATCGTTATAGTGCTGAAGAACCTTCTCTGCGAAGTATACGGCGCCGTAGCCGGTTGCCTCAGGGCGGATAAGCGAACCGCCGTAGGAAATGCCCTTGCCGGTCAGAACGCCATTTTCAAAGGCGCCCTGCAGTCTCTTATACTGACCGAAGAGATAGCCGATCTCTCTCGCACCGACACCGATATCTCCCGCGGGCACGTCAACGTTCGGACCGATATGACGGTACAGCTCCGACATGAAGCTCTGACAGAATCTCATGATCTCTCCGTCGCTCTTTCCCGAGGGATCGAAGTCGGAGCCGCCCTTACCGCCGCCGATGGGAAGGCTGGTCAGGCTGTTTTTGAGAATCTGCTCGAGACCGAGGAACTTCAGAATCGAAAGATTGACCGAGGGATGGAAGCGGAAGCCGCCCTTATACGGACCGATCGCGCTGTTGAACTGCACTCTGTAGCCCTTGTTGACACGAACCTTGCCGCTGTCATCCACCCAGGGAACGCGGAACATGATGGTTCTCTCGGGCTCAACGAATCTCTCAAGAAGTCCTGCCGCTTCGTATTCGGGGTGCTTCTCGAAGATCGGAGCGAGGGACTCGAGAATTTCGGTTGCCGCCTGATGGAACTCAGGCTCGTTCGGATTTCTTTTCTTGAGTTCTTCAAGAACGTCGTTTACGTATGCCATAATGATATTTCCTTTCTAAATTTATAAAATACATTTTAGCACAATTCTACGCGCATTTCAACAGTAAAATGACATTTTTTTTAGATTTTTGCAATTTGAGGATGCTGCATAAAAAACGACGCGCGATACGGCAAAGCGGAGCGCCTCAAGACGATCGGTCTCTCAACACAAGGAAGGATGCAACACGGTTTCGGCATCCTTCCCGTCCTCGCCTTTCAAGGGCGCGAGCTCCCGGAATTTTTCCCGATCTCTCCGCTCCCCTCGCTCTCTGAAAGCAAAACCGACAGATCATAGGGACGATCAAGCGGCAAAATACCGCTCGGCAAGCCTCTGTTTGCATCCTCAAGCCCCGAGACACGGCGAAAAAATCCCGGGAAGCCGAACGGTCGGGAATCGGGCACGTATCGTTCTCTGATCGGATCGTACAGGATCGGCACGTGCACGCGGCAGCGTGTCCTTGGCGCGTTATCGGGGGTAAAGTACCCATACTCAACCCTGGCGCCGCGCAAATCTGAAAGACAGTCCCCCCCGACAGCCTCACCGCTGTCGGGGCAATACGGAAGACGCATAACGCCCCTCGGCATCCGAAAGACGAGAGGCTCACGCACCCCCGAGAGCTCGGCGGCGTGAAAACGATGCATCAAGTCGTCCCAAAGCTTGATCTGCCGCGCACCGCCCGAAAGCGCCCCGCCCTTCCCCGTCATGAAAACGCCGCACAAGAGCGTGGGCGAATAGCCGATCATCCAGCGATCGCGCGCCTCGCTTGAGGTGCCCGTCTTTCCCGCCAGATCAATACAGTCCGAAAGCGTTACCGCACTCGCCGTCCCCCCGTCGATCACCCCACGAAGCATCTCGGTCATAATATACGCATCTGCCTGTGATAGAACGCGATGCCCCCGATCGGGGTTTTCAAGAAGAAGGCTGCCATCCTCTGCATAAACGGCGAGATAGGAGCGCGGAGCGCGATAGACACCGTCCGAGGCAAAGACACCGTATGCCGCCGTCATATCCAGAAGCGTTGCACCGTAGGTCATCTGCCCGAGTGCGAGCGGCGCGGGGGCAAGATCGGAAAGTCCGTCCTTTCCGCAGCGATGCACGGCGATATGAAAATCGCTTTCAAGCGTATCGGCGATCCTTGTCGCGCCGAGCAGCCCGTAAAGGCGCACGGCAACCGTATTCTTCGAGCTTGCGAGCGCGGCGTGCGCCGTGATCCGCCCCGCGTAAACGTTCGGGGCATTCCGCGGCCAAAGAGAACCGTTTGGCATCTCCACGGGCAAATCCTCAAAAACGCTTGCGTAATGGATGAGCCGCGCCTTCAACGCCGGTGCGTAAAGGGCGAGGGGCTTGAGCGTTGAGCCAGGCGGACGGCGAACGCCGGAGGCATAGCTCTGTCCGCGATTGACCGTTTTTTTCGACAGCGCTCCCTCAACGGCAAGGAGTGCGCCGTCTCTCGGATCGAGCACGACGACAGCCCCCTCTGCATCGCTCGCATCATAGCGGGAAAGGTAGCGGTCTGCCGCCTCCTGAAGCTCAACGTCACACAGAGTATGGATCCTGAGCCCCCCGAGATATACGAGTCTCTCGGCAGCCTCGCGCGAGAGGCCAAGGCGCTCCGAAAGATCTCGCGTAACGTCCGAAATCACCTGCTCTGTATACCAGCCGTGGATCCTTGTGCCACCCCCACACAAGGCAAGATCAAGGCGTGTCGGCTCAAGCATCGCCGAGCGTGCCTCCTCCTCACCGATCAAGCCATACTCAAGCATCTTCCGCAGAATGAGGTCGCGCCGCCTTCGGTTTGCCTCGGGATATCGGACGGGATCGTAGCGAGAGGGGGCATTGGTAATGGCGGCGATGGTTGCCGACTCGGCAAGCGTCAGCTCCATCGGCTCCTTGCCGAAATAGTAGCGAGCCGCCGCGCCGACGCCGTAGCATCGGTTGGCAAGCGGAATGACGTTGAGATAATAGGTGAGGATCTCCTCCTTGCCGAGTCTGCCCTCCAAGGCCGTGGCACGAAGAATCTCCCGAACCTTCCGCTTCAGGGTCGGCGCGTTTTCTCCGCTGACGTTTTTAACGAGCTGTTGGGTGATCGTTGAGCCCCCGAAGCGCCCCTCAAAATGAAACACCGCGTTGACGGCGGCACGCGCCGTCCGAAGCCAATCGACGCCGTCGTGGCGATAAAAGCGACGGTCCTCGATGGCAACGAAGGCATCCCTCAGGTGCCTTGGGAGCTCGTCCGTATCGCACCAGATGCGATCCTCGCTTCCGCATACCGAGTCGTAAAGGACGGCACGGTACTCTCTTTGGGAGATTGCTCCCGCGCGATATCCCCCATCGTTGACGTAGAGCCTGGTCGTTAGGCTTTTCGAATAGGTCTCGTAGAGCACGGCGTCCTGCCTCGGATCAAGATCGTGCGCCGCATAGAGCACGTATCCGAGCGAAAGAGCAAGCAGCAGCGCGGAAAGCAGCAAAAACGCCGTCAAAGCTATTTTCAAACGGCGCACCGTCGGGTGCGCCGATGCATTTCGTTTCAAAAAAATCACACCCCCGCAAAAATACCTGTCGTCGGTATCCTCTGCGGGAGTGTGCGTTGCTATGTGTTGAAATGATCGCCAAGTCAGTAAAGAACCTTCCAAAGACAAAGTCCCTCGGGCGGTGCGGTTTGCCCTGCGTTGCGACGGTCACAGGACGAAAGAATCCGCGAAACGTCGCTCGGCGCCAGCTTTCCCTTTGCAACGTCGATCAGCGTTCCGACGATGATGCGAACCATATTGTATAAAAATCCGTCGCCGACGACCGAAAAGGTCAGGATGCCGTCCTTTTCCTCGATTTCAATGCGAAAAACCGTTCTGACGGTGCTGCTCACCTCAGATCCCTGCGCCATGAAGGCGGCAAAATCGTGACGTCCGACAAGATGCGCCGCCGCCTCTCGCATGGCGTCAAGGTAACGCTCCTGAAAGCGATGCGAGAGATGCCATGCGCGATCGGCTAAGAACGGATCGGGGGCTGTCGCGCGGTAGACGGTATAGCGGTATTCCTTGGAAACGACGTCGTGCCGCACGTGAAATTCAGGGGTGACGTCAAACGCCGATAGCACCGAAAGATCGCTCGGCAGATAAGGGCGCAGGGCGAGCGGCAGGCGCTCGGTCGGAATTGAAGGCGCGCTTCCTTCAAGCTCGATCAGCGCATGAAAATCCCGTGCATGCACGCCGCTGTCGGTACGCGAGCAGCCGGTAACGCGAACCGGAACTCTGAAATATTCGGCAAGACAGCGAGAGAGCTCTCCCTGCACCGTCCGCCGTCCCGGCTGGACCTGGAAGCCCGAAAAATGCGTTCCGAGATAGGCAAGGCGAAGTCCGAGGCGCGTCATGCGTAAAGTCTCCCGATCGGAAGCCGAAGGTTCCCGAGCACGATCGCCGCAACACTCAAGGCAAAAAGCACGAGCATTGCGAAATCACGGACGTGCAGAGTGTAACGAACGAGCTTGGTTCTTCCCTTTCCACCGCGGTAGCAACGGCATTCCATCGCGGTTGCAAGATCAATCGCCCTCTGAAACGCCGAAACGAAAAGCGGGATCAGGATCGGAACGAGAGCGCGCACGCGGCGGAAGATGCTTCCGCTCGTAAAGTCTGCCCCGCGTGCCTTTTGCGCATTCATGATCTTCTCGGTCTCCTCGATCAGGGTCGGAATAAAGCGGAGCGCGATCGTCATCATCATGGCAAACTCATGCACGGGAATACGAAGCAGCTTCAGCGGCGAGAGCAACGACTCAATGGCATCGGTGAGCGCGATCGGCGTCGTGGTATAGGTCAAAAGCACGCTGACGCCGACAACGAGAAGCACGACGCGAAGCGCCATAAAGAGGGCGCGGAATACCCCCTCCTCATAGATACGGATGACCCAGAAATCAACGAGCAGCCGTCCGCCGTCAGCGTTCGTAAAAAAAAGATTCAGGAGCATCGTAAAGATCAGAACGTACAGGATCGGACGAACCGCACGAAGCACGATCCGCAGCGAAATGCGGCTCTGTAAAACGAGCAGCAGGGTTATCAGAGCAGTAAAGAGATGACAGAAGGCGTTTTTGGCAAGGAAGATCGCAACCATATAAATTGCCGAAAGGATGATCTTCATGCGCGGATCCAGACGGTGCAAAAGCGAGTTCCCCGGAAAATACTGCCCAAGCGTGATATCCGACAGCATCAGCATCCCCTCCCTTTGAGCGCGTCGAGGATCGCATTGCGCGCGCCGTCAACGGTATAAAGCTTCCCCGAAAGCGGAACGCCGAGCCGCCTTAAGCCGAGCGCAATCTTCATAACCTCGGGAATATCGAGTCCCACCGAGGCGAGCTCATCGGCACGGTAAAAAACCTCCTCAACGCTCCCGGAAAGAAAAACCTCACCTCGGCGCAAAACGACCACGCTGTCACAGTACTGCGCCATGTCCTCCATGCTGTGACTGACCAAAACGACCGTTGCGCCAAAGCGCTCCCGATAACGGCGCAAATATCCCAAGATATCGGCACGGCCGCGCGGATCCAGCCCCGCCGCCGGCTCGTCGAGAACGAGAACCTCGGGACGCATCGCCAAAACACCCGCAATGGCGGCGCGGCGCTTCTGACCGCCCGACAAATCGAAGGGGGATTTATCGAGCAGGCTCGCCTCAAGCCCCACGCATTCCGCCGCCTCGGTTACGCGACAGTCAATCTCGTCCTCGGCGAGCGCTGCGTTACGGAGCGCAAAGCCGATGTCCCGACGCACCGTCTCGTCAAAAAGCTGGTACTCGGGATACTGCATAACGAGTCCCACGCGGGTGCGCACGCGCCCAATCTCCTTCGGACGAGCCCAGATATCCTCTCCGTCGAGCAAAATTGCTCCGGATTGCGGACGAATAAGACCGTTGAGCATCTGCACGAGGGTCGATTTTCCAGACCCGGTATGCCCGATCAGCCCCGTGATCTTCCCCGTCTCAAAGCCGACGTTGACGTTAGAGAGCGCCGTTTTCTCAAAAGGGGTTTTCGCACCGTATACGTGCGTAACCCCCTTGACCTCAAGCTTGTACATCGTTCGTTTCCTTTTTTTCTCTAAAAAGTGCGTAGATCGCATCGGTGCATTCCGCAACCGAGGTACAGCCCTCGGGAAGCGAAAGACCGAGCATACGGAGCTCATGGATCAGCTCGGTTCCCTGCGGCGCCTCAAGACCTGCCGCAAGCAGCGGCTCCACTCTTGAAAAAACCTCTCTCGGGGTTCCGTCAAGCAGCACTCTGCCGTCGTTGATAACGAGAATACGCGAAGCGCGAGCCGCCTCCTCCATATAATGCGTAATGTGAAGAATCGTCATGTTTTGCTCACGGTTCAGCCGCTCCATCACGTTGGTCACCTCACGGCGTCCAAGCGGATCCAGCATAGCGGTCGATTCGTCGAATACGATGCATCGGGGCATCATGGCAAGCACGCCCGCGATCGCAACGCGCTGCTTTTGTCCACCCGAAAGCTTATGCGGCGCGTGCCTTGCGTACTCTGTCATCCCAACGGTCGAAAGCGCCTCGTCAACGCGGCGACGCAGCTCCTCGCGCGGCACGCCAAGGTTCTCGGGACCGAATGCGACGTCCTCCTCGACGACGGTTGCAACGAGCTGATTGTCGGGATTCTGAAACACCATGCCGATCTTCTTGCGGATCTCATAGATCTCATCGTCCGAGAGTCCCTCGCTCGTAACGGTTTTGCCGTCCAGGATGAGCTCGCCCCGACTCGGAGTCAGAATCAGGTTGAAAAGCTTGGCGAGCGTTGACTTACCGGAGCCGTTATGACCAAGGATTGCAACGTATTCGCCCTCGTCGATGGTAAGTGAAATATCGTCGAGTGCAACGACGGCATCCAGCTCGGAATCGGTATCATATGAGAATCCGAGATGTCTTGCCTCAATAAAATGTGAAGCCATACCGTCTCCTTTCAGAATACGTGGCGGACGCTTCCGCCGCACGGAAGCACCGAGCCGCTTTGCGTAACCGTGAGACCGAGCTCCTCAGCCTCGCTCTTTCCGCCGAATTTCTTTCCGAGACGCATCTCGGTAATGTAGCGCATAGCAGAGGGGCTGAGCCCCGTGGTGTAGGAGCTTAAAAGGAAAAACAGCGGATCGGGGCTGAGAACCTTGGCGGTGAGCGAAACGAGCGCATCGACCGAGTCCTCGATCTTCCAAACCTCCCCCGTCGGACCTCGCCCGTACGACGGGGGATCCATAATGATGCCGTCGTAGGTATTTCCGCGACGGATCTCACGCTCGACGAACTTCACGCAATCGTCGACGATATAACGGATCGGCGCCGCAGAAAGTCCCGAAAGCGCCGCATTCTCCTTGGCGGCGGCAACCATGCCCTTTGCGGCGTCAACGTGGCAGACAGAGGCTCCCGCCTTGGCAGCGGCAACCGTTGCACCTCCCGTGTAGGCAAAGAGATTCAGTACGCGGATCGGGCGCCCCGCTCCGCGAATCAGATCTGAAAACCAATCCCAATTCGCCGCCTGCTCGGGAAAAAGCCCCGTATGCTTAAAGCCCATCGGCTTCACGCGGAAGGTCAGATCCCTGTAGCTGACGGTCCAGGACTCGGGCAGCTTGTTTTCACTCCACGCACCGCCACCCGACGAGGAACGGCGGTATCCCGCATCCGCCTTCGTCCACAGACGGTGCTCCCTCGCATGCTTCCAGATGACCTGGGGATCCGGACGGATGAGGATATATCTTCCCCATCTCTCAAGCCGCTCGCCGTCCGAGGTATCCAGCAGCTCGTAATCCTTCCAATCTTGACTGACCCACATAGTCTCTCCTATCTTTATCGGTTAAAGTACGCCGCCATGGCGGAGCCCGCCGCCTGTCCGTGACAGAGAGCGATCGCAAGAGCATCGGCGGTATCGTCGGGCTTCGGCGGCTCGCTGAGCCGAAGCAGCGATGTCACCATGGCGATCACCTGGCGTTTTTCCGCCTTTCCGTACCCGACGACGGCTTGCTTGACCTGCATTGGCGTATATTCGTGAACGGGGATATCGTTCTGACAGAGCGAAAGCAAAATCACACCGCGCGCCTCCGCGACGGAAATACCGGTCGTGATATTGTTCGTGAAAAAGAGCTCCTCGACCGCCGCCTCGTCGGGACGGTATTTCCGAACGATCCGTTCGAGCTCACGGTAAATGATTGCAAGGCGGGATTCCACCGAGGTATGTGCGGGAGTGCGGATGTCGCCGCAGGCAATCGGGCGGAACTGCCCTCTCTCGGCCTCAATGACACCCCAGCCGATGATGGCAAGCCCCGGGTCAATGCCCAAAATGACCATATCTGCTCTCCTCCCCGCGATTTTTCTTTTGCAATTCAGCATATTATACCACATAATTTGCGCGAAGTCAAAGGGAAACGCAAAATCCGTCGAGGTTTTAATAAAAAAGCTTGGATTTTTTCGGCAAAGGGATTTTCAAGGTGAAAATTCGTGATGCTTATTTACAAAAATATAGTCTATATGGTATAATAAGAGTGGTTTTCAAATTTGATCCGATCCGAAAGGAATCCGATATGCGAATTTTTCACGAGAGCGGCTCAGTCCGTCCGATGCGGCGCCCCGCACTCCTTCTTTATCCGCTTGCTTTTCTTCTCCCGATTCTCTCGCTTCTGCTTTCCTCGCTTATGCGCGTTTTATTTGCCAAGGGAGACTTTGCGCTGATTTTCGACGAGCTTGAGAGGGAGCTTCTTCCCATTCTTCGATCCTTGCGCGAAGCTGACTCGCTATCCGGCTTTTTTGCCGCAGCAAACCCCGACGTTCGTTGCAAGGCGCTCATCCTTTCGCTCTCCCCTCTGAATCTCCCGATGCTCCTTGCTCCGCTCTCGGCGCTCCCGACAGCGGTCATGCTTTCGCTTTGTCTGAGACTCGGGCTTGCCGCACTCTCACTCGCCTTTTTCCTGCGGAAAATCGGCTGCGGGATGCTTCCCTCGCTTGCCTTTTCCCTCGCCTACGCGCTTTCGTCCTATGCCATCATCGGCTCCGCGTACCCCTCGTATCTTGACGTTCTCATCCTCTTTCCGCTCGTCGTGCTCGGAATTCTCGCCGTCGCACGCGGACGGGGCGGTGCGCTCCTTGGAGCGTCGCTTGGGCTGTCGATTCTGCTCTGTCCTGCCTCGGCAGTCTCGCTTGCCGTCTTTTCGATGCTCCTGTACGGTTATTTCAGAATCGTCCTGCCCTGCCCCAAGGAAAAATCCCTTTTGTCGGTTGCCGTTTTTGCAGGTGCGATTTCGTTGGCGTTCCTTTCGGGACTTTTGGCACTCATGCCCTTCCTTTCTCTTGCAAAGCTCTCACCGTCGGATTATCCGTTCGTGCAAGCGCTCGACTTCCTTGACTTCTGTGCAAAGCTTTTGCCCGGCAGCTTTGACGGCGTCTCGGATGCATCCCTTCCGTATCTGTCGGTCGGCGTGCTTCCGCTGCTGCTCTCGATCGTGTTTTTTTCATCGAGGGCTGTGCCGCTTCGTCTTCGCATTTCCACGGGCGGTCTTTGGATTTTCGTGTTCTTTTCCTTTTCGGTCTCGGCGATCAACGGCCTTTATTCCCTCTTTATCCCGACGCTTCCGCTTTATGGGCACGCCTATTTCTTCGTATTCCTTCTGACGGCAACGGGCGCGTACGCGTGGCGATATCTTTCGGCATCGCACGAAAAGACTCTGATTCTCTCGTCCGGCGCAATCGTTTTTCTTGCCATGATCCTGCAAAAGCTTGCGCCGACCTATACGCACACCGTCGAGGACGAAAGCCTTGAATTCGGTTATATTTCCAAGCTGGCAATCCTATGGATCCCGATGCTTTCGTCTATCCTTCTGACGGCGGCGCTGACGCTGATTGCACGCGCCCGTTCCCATCGGAGAGCTCTGCCTCGCGGCGCCGTCGCGCTGCTCCTTCTGTGCGTTTGCATTGAGGGGGCGCTCTCCTCGTATTCGCTCACGGGAATGGCAAAAAATCATCGCAACCAAAGCTTCCTTTTTGACGCCGACTATACCTTGGCCTTTTCGGAGTCGATTCTCTCGGCGCTCGAGCTGACCGAGCAGGACGAGCTCTACCGCGTGATCTCCTCAAGCGCACTAACCTGTGACGACGGGCTTTATTTCGGCTACCATTCGCTGACTGCCCTGCCGGAGTCGATCCTTACGGGGCTTGGCATTTCGCTTGACGACCGGGGGTGCCTTGAGGATGCCGACTATCCGCTCGCCCTCTCGATCCTCGGCGTTCGGCACTATATTGAGCGTGCACGCATTCCGATCGGAAAAACTAAGACGGGTGATATCATCTACGATCAGCCAAAAGCGCTTTCCGAGAGCATCAAGCGCTATTTTAACGGGAACTGCGCGGTGCTCGGGGACGGGGAGGACGCAACGACCGTCTTCACCTCCGCCCAAGCGCTTCCTCTTCTCTTTGCGTCGCACGCCGATCTCTCGGAGCTCTCTCTGACGAGCGCTGACTCCGTCCCCTCTCTTCTGAATGCCTATTTCCGCGGCGTGACGGGGGATGACACGCTCTCGCTTTACGACGAAGCAGCCACGAGCATCTTCGGCACCAAGGCACAGCAAGCCGTCACCGGCTACACCGTCTACAGCAATACGACTTCCATTCGCATAAAGACGGTGGCGGAATCCGACGCTCCGCTCTACTTCTCCCTGACAACCGATTATCCGAGAGCATCGACTCTTTCGGTCAATGCAAACGGCATCACCGAAACCTACCCTCTCTATGAAGGATCGGATTCGGAACGGAGCGTCACGGTACCGCTGGGCAGCTTTTCCGAAGGCACCGTCCTTGAGATCTCGATCCGTTTTCCAAGCAGCTCTGACGGTCTCTTTTATCTTCCCGAGGACGCCCGCCTTCTTCGGCAGGAGAATCCCGAGGCGATACGGAAAGCGATCGAGCTCCTTTCCTCTCGCAGTGCAAGCGAGCTGACCTTCTCGGGCAACAGCCTTTCCGCCACCGTCGTAACGAACGGGGAAAGCACGGTTCTGACCTCGCTGCCCGCCAAATCCGGCATCACCGTCAAGGTTGACGGAAGGGTCGTTGAGACGAAGTATGCCCTTGGCGAGTTCCTTGCAATTCCGATCTCGAGCGACGGCGAGCATCGAATTACGCTGACGCTTGACGAGCCGATCGGCGCTCTCCCCACGGTATTATCGGCTGTCGGCGCGCTTTCGCTCGTTGCTTTCGCCGTGCTTGAGCTGCTCGTCTGCCGAAACCGACTTTCCCTGCCCTATCTGTCCTGTGCAAAGAAGCCAAGCGATACGGAGGTGAACGGACGGTGACCATTCTTCGCTTTGAGGTCGGGGACCTTCTCGAAATGAAAAAGCCGCATCCCTGCGGCGGCAATCTCTTTTCCGTCAAACGCGTCGGAAGCGACGTCCGCGTGCTTTGCCGCGGCTGCGGTCGCGACGTGACGGTTCCGCGTGTCAAGCTTGAGCATGGCATCAGACGCGTGCTTCGGCAAGCCGAGGGGGAGGTGACGACGTGAAGCCGTTCTCCCCACGCGCTCTGTACGGAAGGCTGACGGATGCACACAGGCGGCATCCTTCGCTCTATCTGCTTCTTTGCTTTGCGATTCCCGCCTTTCTGATGCTTTTCGTGCATGCGATCTACGGGGTTTATCCCTTCGGAGACAACTCGGTGCTTGTGCTTGATCTCAACGGTCAGTACGTCTACTACTTTGAAGCTCTGCGCCGTGCCGTATACGGGGATGCCTCGCTCCTTTACTCCTTTTCGCGCAATCTCGGCGGCGAGTTCGTCGGAATTTACGCCTACTATCTCGCAAGCCCTCTTTCCTATATCGTTTGCCTCTTCCCGAAAAGCATGATTACCGAGGCGCTCTATACCATCATCGTCGTCAAATGCGGTCTTTCGGGACTGACCTTCGGCTATTTCCTTGATCGGACGGCAGGTCTCCGACAGCATACCGTCATCCTCTTTTCGCTCTGCTATGCGCTCTCGGGCTACGGCATGATCATGCAGCATAACACGATGTGGATGGACGCCGTCTACCTGCTCCCCCTGATCTGCCTCGGTGTCTACAGCCTGATCCGATTCAGGCGCTTTAAGCTCTTCGTCTCCAGCCTTGCGCTCGGCATTCTCGCCAACTACTATATTGGCTATATGCTTTGCATCTTTCTTTTGGGCTACTTCTTCTACTGCTTTTTTTCGATGCATCCGAACGAGCGCAATCCGAGGGGAGAGCGATGCTTTTTCCTTCGCGCCCTTCTTCGCATGGGCTTTTGCTCAGCCGTGGCGCTTCTCATCGCCTCGCTGATCATCTTCCCCGCCTACTACTCGCTCGGATTCGGAAAATCGACCTTCACCGATCCAACCTTTGACGTCCTATCAAAGTTTGATCTCCTTGATCTTCTCGGGATGTTCTTCTTCCATTCCTATCACACTGTCCGTCCCGAGGGGCTTCCGATCCTTTACGCAGGGCTTCTCTCGTTTCTTCTGATCCCCTTTTACTTCCTGTCAAAAAGGATCTCTCTGCGCGAGAGGCTCGCCTCAGCCCTGATCGTCTTTTTCCTTTTGCTTTCTTTCAGCGTCAAGGCGCTTGATCTCGTCTGGCACGGATTTCAGGAGCCGAACTGGCTCAATTACCGCTACAGCTTCATGCTGATCTTTCTCCTTTGCGTCATGGCGGCAAAGGCGTTTGATGCGCTTGCACAAGCAAAAAGAAGCCTTCCGATTGCGGTTGGCGTCGGGGTTTCTTGCCTGATCCTGTTTTTGCAGTTCTTTGACTACGAGTATCTGGACGATTTTGCAGGCGTGTATCCGAATCTCGCCTTGACGGTTGCCTACGCCGCGCTTCTTTACGGGATGCTGGCGGAGCGTGAGCGCGTGCGAAGGATCACCAAGCGTGCACTGACCGCGCTCGTGACGTTCGAGCTGTTCGTCGGGCTTTTGCTCAACCTCATTCATCTTGACATTGACGTTACGGTTTCAAGCCGCCCATCCTACCGCAGCTATGCCGATAAATGGCAGAGCGTCGTTGACTTTATTGAAAGAACCGACAGCGATCCGTTCTACCGCGTGGAAACGCCCGATCATTGGATGACCAACGACCCCTACTCGCTCGGCTACTACGGAATCTCGGGCTCCACCTCGACTCTGAACGCCTCGGTGATTGACTTTTTGTATCGGATCGGGTACTCGGCACGCGCGCATTGGGTGCAATACTGCGCTCCGCACCCCGTTGCCGACTCGTTGATCGGCGTTCGATATCTTTTCGTTGATCCGAGCCATACGCGCAAAATTCCCGCACTCTACGAAAAAATCTATGCCGATTCCGAGCGCGCCGTCTACTACAACCCCTACGCGTTGCCGCTTGCCTTCCCCGTCAGCAGTAAGATTAACGATCTGACGCTGGTTGAGCCCAAGGACGGTGCCGAAGAGACGAAAGACTATTACGGCTACGGCCAACCGATCTCCAACCTCAACGTTATGCTTCGCTATATGCTGGGCGAGGACGAGACGCTCGGTGTCAGCGTGCCGATCTCGGCAAAAGAAAAGCGAACAAACGTTGATTTCCATCTCGTTTCAACCAACCACCGTCTTTACGTCAAAAAGGACAAGACGAAGGAGGCAAGCATCACCTATACCCTTTCGTCGGATGGCGAGCACGAGATTTATGCGCACTTCCCCACCCTTTACCCCCGTAGCTGCTATTATTCGGTCAACGGCGTTTTCGGCGGATGGCTTCTGTCGGGAACGGGCGACGGCTTTGTGAATCTCGGCGTGCTTCCCGAGGGAACGGTGGAGTTTAAGATCACGATCGCAAACGACAACCACGACGTTTATCTTGCCGAAACCGACTACCATTTCTTCTATCTCGACGAGGAGCGCTTCGCCGAGGTTTTCGGAACGCTCTCGGACGGGGGGCTTGAGATCGACTGCTTCCGCGAGGACTATCTCTCGGGAAAGCTCACGGCAACTCCGGATCGCACGACGGTATTTACGACCATCCCCTACGATGCGGGCTGGAACGTAACGGTAGACGGAGAGTCGGTCGAAATCTACAAAACCATGGATACTCTGCTCGCCTTTGACGTCACCCCCGGCGAGCACGAGATTGAAATGCGCTATCTGCCGCGCACCTATCTGCACGGCTTTACCCTGTCTGCCGTCGGCACGGCAGCCTTTCTTCTGATGATCGGGGGCGAGTTCGTCCTGCGCCGTCGGAAAGGCAACGGTTTGCCCGAAAATTTGAATACGGAAAACGAGGAATAAACTATGTTTTACTACGTAAGCGGAGAGCTTGCACATCTGGAAAGCGGCGTTGCGGTGGTCGATGCGGGCGGCGTTGGCTATAAGCTGACGATCAGCCTGCTCACCTCGGAGAGCCTCGGAGCAAGGAAGGGCGAGGCGGTTCGTCTCTACACGTATCTTTCGGTACGCGAGGACGGCGTGGAGCTCTTTGGATTTGCTTCGGATGAGGAGCTTCGGGCATTCAAGCTTCTGACGAGCGTTTCGGGTGTCGGCCCGAAGGCAGCGATGTCGCTTCTCTCCATCCTGACGAGCGACCGCCTGCTTTACGCCATCTGCACGGAGGACACCAAGGCGCTCGCCAAGGCGCCCGGCATCGGCGGTAAGACGGCGGCAAGAATCGTCCTTGAGCTGAAGGATAAACTCTCCAAGGACGTCTTCCGCGAAAGCGGTGCGACCGCCGCCGCTCCCGACGGCGCTCTTGCTCCGAGCAAAAAGCCACAGAACGGAAAGCTCAGCGAGGCAACCGCCGCGCTTCTGGCGCTCGGCTACGACCGCTCGGAGATCCTTGCGGCGCTTCGCGGCATTGACGTCGAGCAGCTTTCTCTCGAACAAATCATCACGGCGGCGCTTAAGAAATTCATGAAGGGATGAGATAACGGTGGAAAGAGAATTTGATTATGAAAATCGGATCGTGACCAGCGAATACACGCAAAACGATACCGACGTCGAGTTCAGTCTGCGCCCGAAGAATCTCGGTGAGTATATCGGGCAAAGCAAAATCAAGGAGAATCTGCAGGTCTATATGGAAGCCGCAAAGCTTCGCGGAGAGGCTCTCGATCACGTTCTCCTTTATGGGCCTCCCGGTCTCGGTAAAACCACGCTTTCCGCGATTATTGCCGCCGAAATGGGGGTCAATTTCCGTACCACCTCTGGTCCCGCCATTGAAAAGCAGGGTGATCTTGCCGCGATTTTAACCAATCTCTCGGAGGGAGACGTTCTTTTCATTGACGAGATTCACCGCCTTTCCAGGCAGATCGAGGAAATTCTCTATCCTGCAATGGAGGATTACGCTCTGGATATTATTATCGGAAAAGGGCCCTCGGCAAGAAGCATTCGGCTGCCGATTCCGCATTTCACGCTGATCGGTGCAACGACGCGTGCAGGACAGCTCACCACCCCCTTGCGCGATCGCTTCGGCGTTTTGCTCAAGCTCGAGCTCTACACTCCCGAGGAGCTTGCAACCATTATCAAGCGAAGCGCCTCGATTCTTGAGATTGCCATTACCGACGACGGCGCCGCCGAGCTTGCCCGACGCTCGCGCGGAACGCCGCGAATCGCCAACCGACTGCTCAAGCGCACGCGCGATTTTGCCATCGTTAAGGGGAACGGAAAAATCGACCGAGAGATGGCAAGGCTTGCGCTGTCAATGCTTGAGATTGACGAGCTCGGTCTCGATAATACCGACCGCCGCATGCTTGAGGCAATCATCCACTATTACGGCGGCGGCCCCGTCGGACTCGACACCCTTGCCGCAACGACCGGCGAGGAGGCGATCACGATTGAGGACGTTTACGAGCCCTATCTCCTGCAAATCGGATTTTTGAGCCGTACGCCGCGCGGAAGATGCGTCACGCGGCTTGCCTACGATCATCTCGGCATCCCCTACGGCGGCACGTCAAGGCGAGAGGGGCAAATCGCCGGACAAACCGCACTCTTTGGAGACGACAGGAACTGACGTGATGATCTTAACGCTTGTCATTTCGATTTTAAGCTGCCTTTCGGTCGTTCTCTCCGTTCTCCTTTTTCCGAGCATTCGCATTGGAAAAAGGGACCTGCCGACCTACCCGATCGCGGCGCTGGCAGGGGCGCTTGCTCTGATCGTATCGGGGCTTTTGCCGATCCCTCGGCTAACGGCGGGGCTGACCTCGGCGGGAGCGGTAAATCCCATTAAGATTCTCGTCCTCTTCTTCTCGATGACCTCTCTTTCGGTCTATCTTGACGAGGTTGGATTTTTCAAATACCTTGCGGCGGCGGCACTGCGCCGCGCCGGCGGACGGCAGTCAAGGCTTTTCCTTCTTCTTTACGCCCTCGTCGCAACCCTGACCGTCTTTACCTCCAACGACGTCATTATCTTAACCTTTACGCCCTTTATCTGCTATTTTACCAAAAGCGCACGCATTGATCCCATGCCCTATCTCTTCGCCGAATTCGTGGCGGCAAACACGTGGAGCATGGCGCTTGTGATCGGGAACCCGACGAATATCTATCTGGCACAGAGCGCGGACATCGGCTTCTTCGCCTACCTTCGGGTGATGATTCTGCCAACGGTCCTCGCGGGGCTCGTTTCGCTTGGCGTGCTTCTGCTTCTCTTCCGCCGCTCGCTTTCGGTACCGATGTCACCGATTCCTGCCAAGGTGAGCTTCCGCCGCCGCGCGCCGCTTGTCATCGGGCTTTTACATCTCTCGCTCTGCACGGTCCTTCTCGCCGTCAGCTCCTATCTCGCTCTCGAAATGTGGCTGATCGCGCTCGGCTTTTCGCTCTCGCTCTTTTTCTTCGGTACCATCGCCGCCTGCCTTGACAGACGGCGTCCGACGGAGCTTTTGCGAACGCTTTTGCGCCTTCCCTACCAGCTGATCCCCTTCGTATTCGCAATGTTTACGTTGGTGCTTGCCCTTCGCACCTACGGCGTGTCCGAGCGTCTCTGCGCACTTCTGTCTCTCTTCCCCGTAATTCCGACCTACGGTGTGCTCTCCTTCTTTGCCTCGAACCTGCTGAACAACATCCCCATGAGCGTGCTTTTCAGCTCGATTCTTGACTTTACCGACAGGACCGCACGGCTTGGGGGCGTCTTTGCCTCGATCATCGGCTCGAACATCGGCGCCTATCTGACGCCGCTCGGAGCGCTTGCCGGAATCATGTGGTCCTCGCTCCTTTCCGAAAACGGAACCCGAATCTCCTTCCCTCGCTTCATGCGCTACGGCGCCACCGTTGCATTTCCGACTCTTGCCGCAGCTCTGCTCGGACTCGCGCTTCTCTCCCCATAACCGAAAAGAGCTCCCCGACCGTCTGTGATATGCACCCCAAAAGTTAGACACTTTTGGAGGTGCATATTTTTTATGAGCAAAATAGGGAGAAAAAACAAAAGATACACGCCGGAATTTAAAATTCGTGTTATAATGGATATGCGAGAACACCGATTGAATTACCAC